>JBEQUF010000025.1:0-3532 GCA_040349295.1 Actinomycetota bacterium
CGTCGGCACCGGCCTCGGCGGGATCGTCGGGCCGCTCCTCTTCGGGCACATGATCGCGACGAACGACCGCATCTGGGTCATGCTCGCCTTCCTGATCGGCTCGGCCGTGATGGCGCTCGGCGGGCTCGCGGAGATCGTCCTCGGGGTGAAGGCCGAGCAGACGGCCCTCGAGGACATCGCGAAGCCGCTGACCGCCGACGACGCGGAGCAGGCCGACGCGGACGAGGGGACGAGCCGCGAGCAGCGCCACCAGGAGCGCGAGCGCCCGCATCGGCCCCACCATCGGCTGGGCCCGAGCCCGGACTTCTACTCGCCGGGCATGCTCGGGACGGCCGGCCGGACGCGGACCGCCTCGCCCCAGCTGCTGGAGCGGGAGGTCGAGACGATCGCGGCGGCGATCGAGGAGGCGGGCACCCTCTCCCGCGAGGAGCTCCGCCGCCGGGTCGGCGCCCGCCGCTGGGGCCCGGGGCGGTTCCAGGACGCCGTCTCGGCCGCCCTCGACGAGGGCCGGATCCACCGGGTCGGACCCCGTTCCTACGGTAAATAAGCCGTTTCGCTACACTGGCCCGCTGCCGGGCGCCGTAGCTCAGCTGGTTAGAGCGCTGCACTCATAATGCAGAGGTCGGTGGTTCGAGCCCACCCGGCGCTACTCGAACGCGTTCATCGAGAGGTAAGAGAGAACAGGAATGGCCACCGGAGTCAGAGTTGCGATCACGCTCGCCTGCACCGAGTGCAAGCGGCGGAACTACCAGACGAACAAGTCCAAGCGGAACTCGCCCGACCGCGTCGAGTTCAAGAAGTACTGCCGCTGGTGCGGCCGGCATACGGCGCACAGGGAGACGCGGTAGCCACCACGCATGGCAAGCCCGAGTCGTCAGCAGCGGCGCGAACGCCGCGCCCAGCAGCAGCCCGCCCTCGCCGGGGCCGGGGCGCCGCCTGCGCCCCCGCGTGACCCGCGGCCGACGGCGCGCGCCGGTGGGCACGACGAACACGGCGGCGGGCCGTTCCGCTTCTTCCGCGAGTCCTATGCCGAGCTCAAGAAGGTCGAGTGGCCCGACCAGAAGGCCGTGATCAGCGGCACGACGGTCGTGATCATCGCCTGCGTCATCGTCGGCACCTACCTCTGGCTGAACGACGAGCTGTGGAGGTACGTCGTGAAGCACGTCCTCCTGCGATAAGGAACTGAGAGACCCGACATGTTTCAGTGGTACGTCAACAACACCTACTCCGGGCACGAGAACAAGGTGAAGGCCAATCTCGAGCACCGGATCGAGTCGATGGGCCAGCGCCAGCGCTTCCGGCGCGTCGTCGTCCCGACCGAGCAGGTCATCGAGACGAAGGACGGCCAGAAGGTGCAGGCCGAGAAGCGCGTGCTCCCGGGCTACGTGCTCGTGAACATGGACCTGAACGACGACGCGTGGGTAGTCGTGAAGAACACCCCGGGCGTCACCGGGTTCGTCGGCGCGGGCGCGAAGCCGGTGCCGCTGTCGCAGCCCGAGGTCGACCGCATCCTCCACACGGGGACGGGCGGCCAGGCGCCGGCGCGCGCGCAGGTCGAGTTCACGCTCGGCGAGTCGGTCAAGATCACCTCGGGCCCGCTCGCGGACTTCGACGGCGAGATCACCGACGTGAACGCCGACGGCCAGAAGCTCCAGGTGATGGTGAACATCTTCGAGCGGCAGGTGCCGGTCGAGGTCGGATTCGACAACGTGAAGAAGCTCGACTAGAGGAATTCAGATGGCCAAGAAAGTGCTCACGATCATCAAGCTCCAGATCCCCGGCGGCCAGGCGAACCCGGCCCCGCCGGTCGGACCTGCGCTCGGCCAGCACGGCGTGAACATCATGGAGTTCTGCAAGGCGTTCAACGCCCAGACGGCCGACCAGAACGGCCGCATCACGCCGGTCGAGATCACCGTGTACGAGGACCGCTCGTTCACGTACATCACGAAGACCCCGCCGGCGGCCGTCCTGATCAAGGAGGCGCTGCGGCTCGACAAGGGCTCGGCGGAGCCGAACCGGACGAAGGTCGGCAAGCTGACGCGCGACCAGGTGCGCCAGATCGCGGAGACGAAGCTCCAGGATCTGAACGCGCGGGACGTCGACCACGCGGCGCTGATCATCGCCGGCACCGCTCGGAGCATGGGCGTGGAGGTGGACCTGTAATGGCGACCCACGGCAAGAAGTACGTCGAGGCGCGCGGCCAGATCGACCGCGAGAACCTCTACACGCCGGCCGAGGCCGTGCAGAAGCTCAAGGGCCTGCCGGAGCGGAAGTTCGACGAGACCGTCGAGGTGCACTTCCGGCTCGGCCTGAACGTCCGCCACGCGGACGAGCAGCTGCGCGGCACGCTGATGCTGCCGCACGGCTCGGGCAAGGAAGTCCGCGTCGCCGTCTTCGCCGAGGGCGACAAGGCGCGCGAGGCGCAGGAGGCAGGCGCGGACGTCGTCGGCTCGGCCGACCTCGCGAAGCAGATCGAGGAGGGCTTCACCGACTTCGACGTCGCGATCGCGACCCCGGACCAGATGGGGAACGTCGGCCGCCTCGGCCGCATCCTCGGCCCGCGCGGCCTGATGCCGAACCCGAAGACGGGCACGGTCACGTTCGACGTCGGCAAGGCCGTGTCGGACGCGAAGGCCGGCAAGCTCGAGTACCGCACCGACCGCGGCGCGAACGTCCACGTCGCGATCGGCAAGCGGAGCTTCGAGGAGAAGGCGCTGCTCGAGAACTACGCGGCAGTGCTGGACGAGATCGTGCGTGCGAAGCCGGCGGCGGCGAAGGGCCGCTACATCCGGCAGATCACGCTGACCTCGACGATGGGCCCGGGCATCCGGGTCGACCCGGCGAAGATCCGGGGCATCGTCGACGAGCTGGAGGAGCAGGCAGCAGCCGTTCCTGCATAAAGCAGCCCAATCGCCAGAGACAGGAAGCAGCCGCGAGGCAGAGGTCTTCCCGAGGCGGTGCGAGAGCGCTCTTGGAGATTTCCGTCTCCTTCTGCAATCGAGCCCGCCACCGTGCGGGCTCGATTCGGAGAAGGAGGTGATTCAGTGAAGAAAGAGGACAAGGAGCAGGTCGTCGAGGCGCTCACCGAGCGGCTCAAGACGGCCGAGACCGTGCTCGTCGCCGACTACCGCGGCCTGACGATGCCGCAGATCGACTCGCTCCGCTCGAGGCTGATCGAGAGCGGCGCCCGGTTCAGCGTCGTCAAGAACACGCTCACGCGCCGTGCCGCCGAGGCGGCCGGCAACGAGGCGCTGCTGGCGTTGCTCACCGGGCCGAGCGCGATCGCGTTCATCGAGTCGGACGGCGACATGGTCGCCGCCGCGAAGGCCCTGGCCGACTCGGCCAAGGACACGAAGATCCTCGCGATCCGCGGTGGCGTCATGTCAGGCAAGACGGTGTCGGCCGCGGAGGTCGAGGCCCTCGCCACGCTGCCGCCGATCGAGGTGCTGCGCGGCCAGGTGCTCGGCGCGATCATCGCCCCGCTCAGCTCGCTGATCGGGCTCGTCAACGCACCGCTCCAGAACCTCTACGG
>JBEQUF010000120.1:0-7529 GCA_040349295.1 Actinomycetota bacterium
GGCCGGGCTCTTTTGGGCGCTCTACATCTTCCTGAGCGTGCCGATCGGCAGGACGTATCCCGGCGCCAGCGGCCTCGCCCCGGCGATGGTGATCGGCGCGCTGCTGATCACGCCGTGGGGGATCGGCAGCGCCGGCCACCACCTTCGCGACCCGCAGCTCGTGGGCGCCGCCGTCGGCGTCGGACTGCTCTCGTCGGTGCTGCCGTGGTCGCTCGAGCTCGAGGCGCTGCGCCGCCTGCCGACGCACGTGTTCGGCGTCGTCCTCTCGCTCGAGCCGGCCGTCGCGGCGCTCGCCGGCTTCGTCTTCCTGCACGAGCACCTGCGCACCCGCGCCTGGGTCGCGATCGCGCTCGTCATCTCGGCGAGCGCGGGGGCCGCCCTGCGGCGGCCCCCGCCTGTTCCCGTTGACGCCTAGGCGGCAGGCTCGATGTTCTGGTTGACCCGGAACACGTTCGCCGGGTCGTACGACGCCTTGATGCGCGCGAGCCGGTCGTAGTTGCCGCCGTACATCCCGCGGACGCGGTCGGGCTCGTCCATCTGGAAGTTCGAGTAGCCGCCCGGGAGCGCGTGCTTGCGCGTCGCGTCCGAGTACGCCTTCGCCCAGTCGGAGATCGCCGCGGCGTTCGCCGGGTCGGGATCGACGCCCGCGACCACCTGCGAGAAGCGCGCGTCGCGGTAGCCCCACGCGGTGTCGTCGTTCGCGTGCCGTGCGGCCGCGCCGCCGAGCGGGTACATGTGCATCGTCGACTTCCACGTCGGCGCCTTCGGCA
Source organism: Actinomycetota bacterium (assembly GCA_040349295.1). Classification (GTDB taxonomy): domain Bacteria; phylum Actinomycetota; class Thermoleophilia; order Gaiellales; family Gaiellaceae; genus Palsa-739. The sequence goes on from JBEQUF010000120.1 coordinate 771, forward strand.
TCCACTCGCTGTGCGCGGAGACGAGGCCCTCGCCGACGTCGCCGATGAAGTCGCCGCGCCAGTACCACTGCTCGCCCGGGGGCAGCAGCGCGTCGAACGCGGTGTTCCACACCGGGAACGGCATCGGCTGGATGCCGTCGAGCAGCGGCTTGCCGAACGACCGCGCCTCGCGCAGCGCCTTCGACTCGCTCTCGCCGGTCTGCGTCCAGACGACGCCGGCCACCTTGCGGAAGTGCAGCTCCGGCGGGAACGGATCGCCCGGCGGGATCGAGAGGAACGCGAAGAAGCCGCCGAGCTCGTCGGGAGCCTGCTCGATGAACCCGTCGTACCAGCGCAGCACGTCGCCGACGTCGTCGAGGTCGTACAGCACCGGGCCGGCGAGGACGTTCGTCAGCGGGTGGCACCGGAACGTGAACTCGGTGACGACGCCGAAGTTGCCACCGCCGCCGCGCAGCGCCCAGAAGAGCTCGGGCTCGTGCTGCGCGTCGGTCACCGTGACCGAGCCGTCCGCGAGGACGACCTTCGCCGCGACCATGTTGTCGATCGTCAGGCCGAACGCCCGCGTCAGGTGGCCGACACCGCCGCCGAGCGTGAGCCCGCCGACGCCGGTCGTGCCGATGATCCCGACCGGCACGGTCAGGCCGTGCTGATGCGTGACCCCGACGAGGTCGCTGAGGAGCGTGCCGCCGCCGACGCGGACGAGCCGCGCGTCGTCGTCGACCTCCACGTGGTTCATCGCCGACAGGTCGATGACGAGCCCGTCGTCGACGCTGCCGAGCCCGCCGCCGTTGTGACCGCCGCTGCGGATCGCGATCGTCAGGCCGCGGTCGTTCGCGTAGCGAATCGCCGCCGCCACGTCCTGCTCGTCGACCGCGTAGGCGATCGCCGAGGGGCGCTTGTCGATCATCGCGTTGTAGAGCGCGCGGGCCTCGTCGTAGCCGGCGTCTCCCGCCTCCACCACGCGACCCTTCACCGCCGCAGCCAGTCCAGCTGAAACAGCCATCTGGCCTCCTTTTGTGCGTCGTTGTTGTCGTCAGACGACGCTAGGGGAGGGCCAGCCGGCCGTCCTCGGCGGAAGTGCCCATGTTTGCCGGCATCGGTACCGGTCTCCCGATCGGCGTCCGCTCGAGCAGCCAGAACGACGCCTCGATCACCGGGCCGACGCCGAACGCGAAGAGCAGGGTGCCGACGCCGAACGTGCCGCCGAGGACGATGCCGACGACGAGCGCGCACAGCTCGAGCGACCCGCGGACGATCGCGATCCGGACGCCGGTCCGCCGCGAGCCGACGAGCATCAGCGTGTCGCGCGGCCCGGCGCCGAAGTGGGCGCCGATGTAGAAGGCGGACGCCGGCCCGATGAGCGCGACCCCCGCGACCAGGAGCACGATCCGCACGCCGAGCGGGTCGTGCTGCAGGTGCGTCGCGGCGCCGATCGCGGTCAGGGCCTGGATGAAGCTCCCGACGCCGACCGCGTTGACGACGGTGCCGATGCCCGGCGGCCCGCCGAGCGTCCAGGCGACGAAGAGGACGACGATCGCGACTGCGACGTTCGCCATGCCGAACGAGAGCGGCGTGTGCCTCGAGAGGCCCTGGTTCAGCACGTCCCACGGCGAGAGCCCGAGCTTCGACTCGAGGATCAGCACGATCCCGAGCGCGAAGAGGAAGACGCCGAAGACGAGCGACGCGCCACGCGCCGGCACGCCGCCGCGCACGACCGGGTGCGCATGCACCTAGCGCCCCGTCAGGCGATACGAGATCCGGTTCTGACCCGCGATCACACTGCGCATCGCTGCGTTCTCGGTCGCGCCCATAGCACCACTATGGGCGCTCCCTGCGTCCTTGCGCTGCTTGGTGCTCGCAGCCCAGAACCTGGACAGCATCACCTGCCGGGGCGCTCGAGCCCGAACGGATTGAAGGGCTTCGGGCTCGTCGAGACGAGGACGCCCTTCGTCTCGGTGTAGAGGTCGAGCGTCTCGATCGAGAGCTCGCGCCCGAAGCCGGACTGCTTGTAGCCGCCGAAGGGGATGCCCGGGAACGCCGTGAACGGCATGTTGACGCCGACCATGCCCGACTTGATCCGCGCCGCGACGCGATGGCCGCGGGCCGGGTCGCCCGTCCATACCGTCGCGAACAGGCCGTAGCGGACGTCGTTGGCGATGCGGATCGCGTCCTTCTCGTCCTCGAACGGGATGACGGTCACGACCGGCCCGAAGATCTCTTCCTGTGCGACCTCCATGTCGTTGCGCACGCCTGCGAGCACGGTCGGCGAGTAGAACGCACCCTTCCCGTCCGGGACGGAGCCGCCCGCGACCACCTCGGCGCCCTCGGCGACACCGCGCTCGACGAAGCCGTGGACGCGGTCGCGATGGGCGGTCGAGATGAGCGAGCCGACCTGCGTCTCGGCGTCGAGCGGGTCGCCGACGCGCAGCTGCGTCGCGTACTCAGCGAAGCGGGCGACGAACTCGTCGTACAGCGGCCGTTCCACCAGCACCCTCGACCGTGCTTCGCAGCTCTGCCCGGCCGCGTAGTAGATCGACCACACCGAGGACGGGATCGCGTCGTCGAGGTTCGCGTCGGCGAAGACGACGTTCGGGCTCTTCCCGCCGAGCTCGAGCGTGACGCGCTTGATCGGGTCGGAGCAGAGCCGCATGATCTCGCCGCCGGTCTTCGTCGAGCCGGTGAAGGCGACTTTGTCGACGCCGGGATGCTTGACGAGATACGCGCCAGTGCCTGGGCCGTCGCCGGGGACGATGTTGATCGCGCCCGCCGGAAAGCCAACCTCCGCCGCGAGCTCGGCGACGCGCAGCACGCTCAGCGGCGTCTGCGGATCGGGCTTCAGCACGACGCTGCACCCGGCTGCGAGGGCCGGCGAGAGCTTCCAGACAGACATCAGCAGCGGGTAGTTCCACGGGACGATCTGCGCGCATACGCCGACCGGCTCCTTCAGCGTGTAGCTCAGGAGCGAGCCGCCGACCGGGTTCGAGCGGCCGCCGATCGTGCCGAGGACGGAGGCGAAGAAGCGGAAGTTCTCGGCCGCGCCCGCCACCTCCGCCTTGACGGAGGAGATCGCCTTCCCGACGTTGCGCGACTCGAGCTCGGCGAGCTCCTTGCGATTCGCGGCGATCGCGTCGGCGAGCGCGTGCAGGAGCCGCGACCGCTCGGTCGGCGGCGTGCGGCCCCACGGTCCGTCGAGCGCGGCGCGCGCGGCCGTGACGGCCCGGTCGACCTCGGCGGGGCCGGCCATCGCCACCCGCGCGAGGACGTCGCCCGTCGCGGGCTCGAGCACGTCCCGGATGTCGCCGGTGGGCACGACCTCGCCGTCGATGAAGAGGCCGTGCTCGCTTCCCGTCGACGCCGTCATCGGAGCGGAATCCTACGCGAGCGCGCCGGATCCAAAACCGGGCAAAACGGGTTGCCAAACGGGGCCGAAGGTGGCATATTGGATCCGAGATGGTGGACGTTCACGCAGCCCGGATTCCCGATCGCGACCGCCTCGTCGAGGCGCTCCGCGGCGCCGGCCTCGACGCGCAGCCGAGCGGCGAGCTCGACATCGAGGTGCACCGCGGCGGCGACGCCGACGTGTTCGCCGAGGTCGAGAGCCTCGTGCTCGACCTGGGCGCGACGATGATCCCGATCAAGCACGACGGGGTCATCTACCTGCGCCCGCCGGTCGGATAGCGCCGGCCGGCTAGACGACGACGACGCCGGTGTAGTTCTCGGCGAGCCCGCGGGCCGCCGCCTCGGACGACGTGACGTAGCGCAGCTGCGAGCGCTGTAGCTGCACGTCGAATGGGTCGCCGCCGGGGAGCGTGTGCAGCATCGAGGTCATCCACCACGAGAAGTGCTCCGCCCGCCAGACCCGCCGCAGGCACCGCTCCGAATAGCGCTCGAGCCCGCCCTCGACGATCGACTCGGCGAGGATCCGCACGTCGTTGATCGCAAGGTTCAGACCCTTCGCGCCGGTCGGCGGGACGATGTGCGCCGCGTCGCCGGCGAGGTAGAGCCGGCCGTGCTGCATCGGCTCGGCGACGAAGCTGCGCATCCCGGTCACGCCCCGCTCGAGGATCGGCCCGTCGTCGAGCGTCCACCCCTCGAGCGCCGTGCGCGTCCGCAGCTCGTCCCAGATGCGCTCGTCGGACCAGGCGCCGACGTCCTCGTCGTGCTCGACCTGGAGGTAGTAGCGCGACAGCTCGGGCGAGCGCAGCGAGAGCAGCGCGAACCCGCGCTCGTGATGCGCGTAGACGAGCTCGTCCGTCGACGGGGCGACGCTCGCGAGGATGCCGAGCCAGCCGAAGGGATACTCGCGCTCGAACGCACGCGTCGGCACGGCGCTCCGGCAGACGCCGTGGAACCCGTCACAGCCCGCGACCACGTCCGCCTCGAGCTCGCCGCCCGCCCAGCGGACGATGCCCGCCTCGGCGTCGACGCTCTCGACCGGCGCCTCGAAGTGGAGCGGCAGGCCGCTCTCGATGCGCGCCGCGATCAGGTCCTTGACCACCTCCGTCTGGCCGTAGACGACGATCCCCGTCCCGACGAGCTCCGACATCGGCACGTGGTGGCGCTCGCCGTCGAACTGGAGGTAGATGCCGCCGTGGACGATCCCCTCGCGGTCGAGGCGCTCGCCGACGCCGGCGCCACGGAGGAGGTCGGCCGTCGGGTGCTCGAGCACCCCCGCCCGGATGCGGGCTTCGCAGTAGTCGCGGCTCCTCGCCTCGAGGATGACCGTGTCGATGCCCTGCCGCTCGAGCAGCCGGCCGAGCGTCAGCCCCGCCGGCCCTGCGCCGACGATCGCGACCTGCGTCCTCACAGGTTCTCGAAGACGTGGAACGCCGAGTTGGCGGCGGGCACGCCGCAGTACACGGCGCACTGGAGGAGGATCTCCTTGATCTCGTCGTCGCTCAGCCCGTTGCGGCGTGCGGCGCCGATGTGCAGCGCGAGCTCGTCGAACTGGCCGCGCGCGACGAGCGCCGTGATGGTGATCGCGCTGCGCATGCGGCGATCGAGGCCGGGCCGGGCCCAGATCCCGCCCCAGGCGTACGTGGTGATGAACTCCTGGAACGCGCTCGTCCCTTCCGCGGCGCGGCCGTCGACATGCTCGTCGCCGAGCACCTCGCGCCGCACGCGCATGCCTTCCTCGTAGCTCATACGACGCTCCTCAGCTCGTGGTTGAACGCAGCGGGCGCTTCCACCGGCGCGAGATGCGCCCCGGGGATCTCGACGCCCGGCAGCGCCGCACGGACGTCCGCCGGCGTCATCGGGTCGTCGCGTCCGTACACGACGTGCATCGGCACCGCGATGCGCGAGACGTCGGCGCGGAAGTCGAAGTCGCCGACGGCCTCCGCGCATGCCGCGTAGCCCTCGGGAGACACCGCGCGCAGGTCGTCGATGATGCGATCCGCGCGCGGCGAGTCGCGGAACGCCGGCGTGAACCACCGCTCGCGCGCGCCGTCGGCCACGACCGCCGTGCCTTCGCGGCGGACGAGCGCCGCGCGCTCGAGGTACGCGTCGCGCTCGCCGAGCTTCGGCCCCGTGCAGACGAGCACGAGCTGCTCGAGCCGCTCGGGCGCGTTCGCGCCGAGCCACATGCCGACCATGCCGCCGACCGACAGGCCGCAGAAGGCGAACCGCTCGGGCGCGGCGTCGAGCACCCGCCGGGCGATGCCGGCGATGTCGACCGGGCCGTCGAGGGGCGCCTCGCCGTGGCCGGGGAGGTCGAGCGGCAGCGCATCGTCGAGCACCGCGAGCTGCTGCTCCCACATGCGCGTCGTCGTGCCGAGCCCGCCGAGCAGGACGACCGTCATAGCACCGCGTCGACGAACGCCTCGGCCGCGCCGAGGTAGTCGCCCTCCAGACCGAACGCGTCCCGCTCTGCGTAGAGGCCCGCCGACATGTTCGCGCGCATGCGCTCCGCGTCCACCTCGAGCGAGTCGAGGCACTCGCGAATCGCACAGGCGGCGCCGCCGGTGAGGGCGAGCGCCTCGCTCAGAGCGCTCCACTCCGATTGCCAGGCGCCCGCCGCGCGTTGCAGCTCGTGGTCGCCGATCGCGGTCAGCAAAGACGCGTTCGCGTGCACGCCGCGGGCGCACGCACGGGCGCGGACCGCGCGTGCCGGGTTCTGCTTGTGCGGCATGGTCGAGGACGCACCGCCGGGGCCTTCGCGCACCTCGCCGACCTCGGTCTGCGCGAGCAGCACGACGTCGAGCGCGACCTTCGCCGCCGCCTGCGTCACGCGGTCGAGCCGCGAGCCGAGCTCGAACACGGGCGTGCGGTCGGTATGCCAGGGCAGAGGCGGATCCACGAGCTCGAGCTCTTGCGCGAACGCCGCCTTCACCGCGGGCCCGAGGTCGCCGAAGGCGGCGAGCGTGCCGGCCGCGCCGCCGAGCTGCGCCGGCAGCTCGAGCGAGACGAGCGCGTGCCCGGCCGACCGGAGTGCGAGGAGCCACTGCGCGGCCACGTACCCGAAGGTCGTGGGGACCGCCTGCTGGAGCAGCGTCCGCGCCGCCATCGGCGTCGAGCGATGATCGCGTGCGAGCCGCGCGCAGGCGGTCTCGGCGCCGTCGAGCTCGCCGGCCACGAGCTCGATCGCGCGCGTCGCGACGAGCATCGCCGCCGTGTCGAGGATGTCCTGGCTCGTCGCACCGCAGTGCGCCGCCTCCGCGCGCGCGCGCAGGGCGCGGACAAGCGGCTCGACAGGATTCCCCGCCGCTCGCCCTGCCGCGGCAAGCGCGTCGACGTCGTAGAGCGACGGATCGCAGGCGT
>JBEQUF010000037.1:0-10706 GCA_040349295.1 Actinomycetota bacterium
GCGGCCAGGACGGCGGCCGTCACGAGCAGCTCGATCCACAGCAGCCGATGCAGCGTCGTGTCGACGCTCCGGAGCGGCTCCGCGAGCAGGAGCACGTACCCGCCCTCGCCCGGCTCGGTCGAGACGCGGACGCGGAACCGGCCGCCGCCGCTCTTCGCCTTCACCGTGGAATACGCAATCCGGTCGCCGTGGTCGTTCGAGGGGTTCGCCGGCAGCCTCACCGTCGCCGGCCAGGCCGGGGCGCCGATCGACTCGCCGCCCTCGAACTCCGGCAGGGTGCTGCTCGCGAGGATCGTCCCGCTCGCCGTGCGGATCTGGAACGCGAACCCCCGGAGGCCGCGGTCCGGAGGCCCGCCGCCGGGCGGGCCGTGGTCGACGGCCTGGTGCGCCGCGTCGAGCTGCCGGTCCGTCTGGTCGATCATGAACGAGCTGAGCGACGTGTACGTGGCGACGTCGGCTGCGACGAGTCCGGCCGCTGCGAGCACGATCACGCCGAGGATGAGCCTCGCCCGCAGCGACAGCGGCCTGCGCATGGGGCTAGTCCAGGTCCGCTTCGAGCATGTAGCCCGCCTGCCTGACCGTCCTGATCACGGGCGGCCCAGCCGCGTCGAGCTTGCGACGCAGGTAACTGACGTACGTCTCGACGACGTTCGCGTTGCCGCCGAAGTCGTACCGCCAGACGTTCTGCAGGATCTGCCCTTTCGAGAGCACGCGGCGGGGGTTCAGCATGAAGTAGCGGAGCAGGTTGAACTCGGTCGCCGTCAGGTCGATGCGCGTGTCGCCGCGGCACACCTCGTGCCGGCCCTCGTCCAGGACGAGGTCGCGGAAGCGCAGGACGCCGGCGGGCGTCTCCGTCTGCGTCCGGCGCAGCACCGCATGGACGCGCGCGACGAGCTCGGCGAGGCTGAACGGCTTCGTGACGTAGTCGTCGCCGCCCGCCCGCAGCGCCTCGACCTTGTTCTCGACCGCATCCTTGGCGGTCAGGAAGAGGATCGCCGACGTGTAGCCGCGGTCGCGGAGGCGCTTGCCGACCTCGATCCCCTCGAGATCCGGCAGCATCCAGTCGAGCACGATCAGGTCCGGCTCGACGCTCGTGACGGCGGTGAGCGCGTCGCGCCCGTTCGTCGCCTCCCTGACCTCGAAGCCTTCGTACCGGAGCGCGGTGCTGACGGCGTCGACGATCGACGGCTCGTCGTCGACGACGAGGATCTGCGCGCTCATGCCGTGCAGCCTGCCAGCTTCTCGCTCGGCCAGCCGCCCGTCTCCACGACGGCGCCGTCCTTGCGGACGAGCCGCGCGGCGAGCGACCGCTCCTCGAGCCACGCGGGTGCGGCGGTGCCGAGCACGAGCGCTGCGGTCGACGCCGTGTTCGCCGCGACGCACGACGTCGCGGCGACGGAGATGGTCCGCCAGATCTCGCGGACGGGCGCACCGCTGAGCGGGTTGACGATGTGATGCAGCTCGACGCGCCCGGCACGCCAGCGGCGCACGGTCGTGCTCGAGGTGGCCAGCCCACCCTCCGCGATCGCGACGACCTGCCCGGTCGCGCCGGCCGAGCGCTTGTGGTCGTCGGTGACGAGGATCGGCCACCCACCGTCCGGCGCGTCGCCGGCGACGGCGATGTCGCCGCCGAGCGAGACGAGCACGCCGGCACCGGTCTCGAGATGCACCGCGTCGGCGATGCGGTCGGCCGCAAGCGCCTTCGCGGTCGCGCCGAGATCGAGCTCGGTGCCGAAGCGCAACCGGACGGTCCGCGTCTCGCGCTCGAGTCGCACGGACTGCCAGCCGGAAGCGGGCACGAGCTCGAACGTGGGGTCGGCGCCGGCGCGCACGACGACCGCGAAGTCCCGGTCGTAGCCGAGCGCGCGAAGCGACGCCCCGACCGTCGGGTCGACGAGTCCGCCGGTCGACACTGCGGCGTCGAGCGCGACTTCGATCGCCTCGAAGAGGAGCGGCGAGACCGCGGCTGCACCGACGGCGTTGAGGGTCGCGATCTCCGAGTCGTCGCGAAATCGGCTGCAGGCCTCGTCGAGGCTCGCGAGCTGGGCGCGGGCGATCTCGACCCCGATGCCGAGCGCGGCAGGATCGTCGACGGTGATCTCGTTCGTGACGCCGATCGCCTCGAATGCTTCGGTGTGGAAGGTCATGACGGCAGCCTCGCCCGGACGGATGACGCCAGCCTGAGAGGCGGCTGTGAAGACGCTGTGAATGGCCGATTCCCAGCGATTCCGAAGCTCCGGGCGGCACCGTGTCCGTGTGGAGGCACGCGTCGCCGTCTCGAGCAGCGTTCCGGCGGACGTCGTCGCGGCGCTCCGCGCCGAGCGCTTCGAGATCGTCGAGACGCACGGCGACCTCGCGATCGTCGGCGCGTCGGAGCTGCCCGCCCCACGCCCCGTCCTCGTGCTGGCCCGCGCGGCCGAGGTGGTGGCGGCGTTCGCCGCAGGCGCCGACGACGTCGTCGTCCTCCCCGCCGACCCGCGCGAAGTCGCTGCGCGAGCCGAAGCGATCCTGCGCAGGACGCAGCGCGTGCGTCAGAGCTTCGACGACGGCTGACGCGCGAGCTCGCGCCGCCGGCTGCGCAGCGAGACGAGCCGCTCTTCGAGGTCGGTCGCGAAGTCGTCGAGCGCGGATTGCCGCTTCCGCACGAGCTCGAGCTGGCGCGTCACGAGCTCCGTCGAGCGCGCGAGGATCGCCTGCCGCTCCTCGTCACTGAGATCCTCCTCCCAGCGCTCGCGCAGGCCCGCACGCTCGGTCTCGACCTCGGCGAGCTCGACGAGCTCCTCGAGCGAGAGCCCGAGCAGGTCGCGCAGGCGGATCAGCTCGCGCAGGCGCACGACGTCGGCCTCGTCGTAGGTGCGGTGGGCGCCCTTCGGCCGGTCCTCGCGGTCGAGCAGCCCTCGCTCCTCGTAGTACCGGATCGTGCGCGGCGTCACTCCGACCTGTTCCGCAACCTCGCCGATCCGGAGGCTCATGCCGCTTCCTCGGTCGTCAGCGGGTCGATGGCGACCGCCTCGACGTGGTGGTACTTGCCGCCGCGCAGGAACGACGCGACGGCCGCGACGACGCACGCGAGCGCGGCAAAGACGAAGGCGTAGACGAGTGCCGTATGGAACGGCGACGAGATCAGATGCGGGAAGAACCGGCGACCGGTGAGCTGCGCGCTCTGACCCGCCGGCAGGTTCGCCAGCACATGGTGACCGAGCAGCGTCTGCATCGGGTTGTACCCGAGCAGCGACGCGAAGAGCGTCGAGACGGGCGGCAGGTGCGAGATGCGCGTCGCGTCGGCCGCCGGCACGCCGTGCGCCGTCAGCCCGGCCTGGAGCGAGTGCGGCAGGACCGACGCGAGCCCGACGATCATCAGCGTGAAGAAGACGCCGATCGAGAGCACGCTCGCGCTGTTCATGAACGTCGCGAGCATCCCGGCGCCGGCGCCGCGCTGCGCCGTCGGCAGCGCGTTCATCACGCCGGCGCTGTTCGGTGACGCGAACAGCCCCATGCCGACGCCGTTCAGCACGAGGATCAACGCGAACCAGCCGTACGAGAAGTTCACGGGCAGCACGATCAGGAGCACGAAGCTCAACGCTGCGAGCGCCATGCCGCCGGTCGCGAACGGCCGCGCGCCGAAGCGGTCGGACAGCCAGCCCGACGCCGGCCCGGCGGCGAGGAAGCCGCCGATCAGCGGCAGCATGTAGATGCCGGCCCACAGCGGGGTCTGCGAGAAGCCGTACCCGTGCTGCGGGAGCCAGATACCCTGCAGCCAGATGATGAGGATGAACTGCAGGCCGCCGCGGCCCATCGCCGACAGGAGCGCCGCGATGTTGCCGGCGGCGAAGGCGCGGATGCGGAAGAGCTCGAGATGGAACATCGGCTCGTCGACGCGCGACTCGACGACGCAGAAGCCGACGAGGAACGCGAGCCCGCCGAGCAGCATCGTCAGCACGAACGGCGACGTCCACCCCATGTCGTGCCCGCCGTACGGCTGGATGCCGTAGGTGATGCCGACCATGACGCCGACGAGGCCGAGCGCGAAGGTCAGGTTCCCCCACCAGTCGATCGTCGCCGGACGGCGCTCCGACAGCTCGCGGAGCGAGTGGTAGGCCCAGATCGTCGCGACGACGCCGACGGGGACCGAGACGAGGAAGATCAGCCGCCACGAGATCGGCGCGAGGACGCCGCCGACGACGAGCCCGAGGAACGACCCCGCGATCGCCGAGATCGAGTTGACGCCCATCGCGAGGCCGCGCTGGTGCGCCGGGAACGCGTCGGTGAGGATGGCGCTCGAGTTGGCGAAGAGGAGCGACGCGCCGACGCCCTGCCCGACGCGCATGACGATCAGCCAGATCGCCGCCGCGCTCCCGTGCCACCACGTGATCGAGAGCAGGATCGAGAAGACGGTGAAGACGGCGAAGCCGAGGTTGAACATGCGCACGCGCCCGTAGATGTCGCCGAGCCGGCCGAGGCTGACGAGCAGCACCGCCATCACGACCATGAAGCCGAGGATCATCCAGAGCAGGTAGCTCGTGTTGCCCGGCGCCAGCGGATCGATGTGGATGCCGCGGAAGATGTCCGGCAGCGCGATCAGCAGGATCGACGAGTTGATCGTCGCCATCAACATGCCGAGCGTCGTGTTCGACAGCGCGATCCACTTGTAGTCGAGCTTCCTCATGCCGCCTCCACCTCGGCGTCGAGCGGCTCCGGCATCGGGTCGACGGCCGTGGACGTCTCGAGGTACCGGCGGCCGCTCGCCAGCACGAGGATCCCGGCCGCGATCGACGCCGCGCCGATGTAGAACGGCAGGTGGTCGCCGTGCGCGGCCGCGATCTTGCCCGCCGCCCACGGCGCGATGCCGCCGCCGATGAAGCGGATGAAGCCGTAGCTCGCCGACGCGATCGGCCGCTCGACCGGCGCCACCGTCATCACGGCCTGCGTCGTGATCGTGTTGTTCGTGCCGATGAAGATCCCGGAGAGGATCACCGCGACGATCAGGGTCGCCTGCGAGTGGATGAAGACGCCGATCGCGAGCACGTCGACCGAGAAGAGCGCGAGGTTCAGGTAGAGCGCGCGGGCGAGGCCGAGGCGACGCTCGATCCACGGCGCGCCGAAGATCGCGAACAGACCGACGAGGACGCCCCAGCCGGTGAACACGTAGCCGAGCTGGTGCGTGCCGAGGTGCATCGGGAACGGCGCGTAGCCGAGCACGGTGAAGAAGCCCCAGTTGTAGAGGAGCGCCGTCAGGCCCATCGTCAGCAGGGAGCGATGGCGGAGCGCCCGGATCGGGTCGACCACCGACACCTTGCGCGCCGGTCTCTCGATGTCCTGGACGAGAACGAGCGTCGCGACGAGCGCGATCGCCATCAGCACCGTGACGCCGAAGAACGGGCCGCGCCAGCTGATCCCGCCGAGCTCGCCGCCGACGAGCGGGCCGAGCGCGATGCCGACGCCGAGCGCCGTCTCGTAGAGGATGATCGCGCCCGCGAAGCCGCCGCTCGCGCTCGCGACGATCACCGCGAGCGAGGTGGCGATGAAGAGCGCGTTGCCGAGCCCCCAGCCGGCACGGAAGCCGACGATCTCGGCGATCGAGTGCGACGAGCCGGCGAGCGCGCTGAAGACGACGATCAGGACGAGCCCGGCGACGAGGGTGCGCTTCGGCCCGATCCGCGAGCTGACGAATCCCGTGACGAGCATCGCCACGGCCGTGATCACGAGGTAGCTCGTGAAGAGGAGCTCGACCTGGCTCGGCGTCGCGTGCAGCTTCGTCGAGAGCGCGGGCAGGATCGGATCGACGAGCCCGATCCCCATGAACGAGACGACACAGGCCAGCGCGACGGCGAAGACGGCCTTCGGCTGGCGGAACGGGTTGGTGGTCGGCTCCCCTGCGGATCGCATCTTTACGTAAACGTCAATTTAGCAGGTCGCACCCCGGCGACCGCGCCGCCGCACGGTTCACGGGCCGTTCATCGGCGCGTCGTACCGTGACCGCCATGCCGAGATTCGGGCCCGAAGGGAATGCGCGCCTCACCGCGACCGCAGGGTTGATCCTGCTCGTCCTGAGCGGCGCCGAGCTGCTGACGCTCCTGCTCGGACTGCAGCGGTTCCTGTCGTGGCACGTCTTCATCGGCCTCGTGCTGCTGCCGCCGATCGCGCTGAAGCTCACGACGACCGGGTGGCGCTTCCTCCGCTACTACACGCGCGACGCCGCGTACGTGCGCAGCGGGCCGCCGATGATCCTCATGCGGCTGCTGGCGCCGTTCCTCGTCCTCTTCACCGTGCTCCTCTTCGCGAGCGGCGTCGCCATGGGGTTCACGCACGGGACGCCGCTGCACCTCGCACGCCGCGTCCACGGGCCGGCGGCGCTCCTGTGGTCGATCACGCTCGGCATCCACGTGCTCGCCTACCTCCCGCGCGCGTTCCGCCACGTCAGCCGTCGGGCCGTCCCCGTCGCCGCGACGCTCGCGGCCCTCGCCGCCGGTGTGGTCGTCGCGGTCGCCGCGCTGCCGGCGATGCACGACTGGACGCGGCTGCACAACGGCTTCGACGACCAGCGCGGCAGCCAGATCAGCGGGCGCTAGACGAGGATGCGGAGTGCCGTCTCGGGCGGGCAGCCCGACGCGAGCAGCCGCGTCGCCACGTGCAGGTCGACGTCGTCGCGCTTGCTGAGCACCACGGCGTCGCACGGGTCGTAGCCGGCCCGGACGAGCTGCGCGAGCCGCCAGCGGACGACGGGATCGAGCTCGACGGGAGCGTCTGGGGAATAGGTCGTGAACATTGCCGGAGGCTCGCGGATCGCCTCGCCCGTCGCAGCGGGACGAGCCCGCAGTCTTCGCGGGCGATCTACCGACCCGGCGTCGGCTCGGGATCCGCGAGCGCCCGGATGCCCGGGGCCTGCGGCGGACGACGACCGGGCGCTAGCCGGTCGCGCTGTGCAGCGCGGCCGCGAGCGCCGCGAGCGTCTTCGGACCGGCGACCCCGTCCGCGGTCAGGCCGTGCGCCTGCTGGAACTGCGCGACGGCGGACTTCGTCGCCGGTCCGTAGCTCCCGTCGGCCTTCCCGGTCGAGTACCCCGCGCGGGCGAGCGCCCGCTGCAGCAGCGTGACCTTCGCCCCGCTGTCGCCCGGCTTCAGGATCGACGTCGGCACCTGGACGGTCGGCGCCGCCGTCGTCGTCGTCCCGGCGGTGGTCGGCGCCGTCGTCGACCCGGTCGTCGACAGCGTCCGCGGCTTCCCGCCGGACGAGAAGACGCCGGCGGCCGCGAGGATGCCGAGCAGCAGGCAGACGGCGAGCGCCGCGAGACCGAGCACGACCGGCGCCGACGGGCGCGACCGGCGGGACCGTGCGGGCGGCCGGATCGCCGTCTCCTCGATCCAGTCCTCGGTCTCCCAGTCGTCGGTCTCGCGGGCACGCGCAAGCCTGTCGACGCGCGTCGCCCACGCATCGGCGGGCTCGGGCTCGTCGAACCAATCGTCGAACCGATCGCGCGGGCCGGTCTCGGCCATGGCTACACGGTACCGCGACGACGGCAGAACGAGTCAGGCCGCCTTGCGGCGGCCCGACCCGGTCGTCCCCTATGTGATGTATCTCTCCGCCTAGCCGCGGAGCAGGCTGAGCACTGCCTGGGGGGCGGTGTTCGCCTGAGCCAGCATCGAGGTGCCGGCCTGCTGCAGGATCCTGCAGCAGGCGGGGACGGCGATGCTCGCGCAGGCGAACCAGGCGCCGCAGAACATCCTCTCGCTGCTCAGGGCCTGATCGGCCGCATGGGCTCGCGGGGGACGCCGTCCTGACGGCGTCCCCCGCTCCGACGCATGTCCTACACCGACGTCCTCACCCGCATCTCGCAGCTCCGGTCGCTCACGGCTCCGCCCGCGGCGCCCGTGGCGACGGCGACGGCGTCCTTCACGCGGGCGCTGCAGGACGCGACGTCGGCCGTGACCTCGACCGCGCCCTCCGCGTCGTCGCCGCTCGCTGCGGCGGAAGGCGAGATCGGCGTCGCCGAGCAGCCGCCGGGCTCGAACGACGGGCCGCGGATCGCCGACTACCGCTCCGCCGTCGCGGGTGCGTCCGCGGGCGAGCCGTGGTGCGCGTACTTCGTCTCGTGGGCCGCACGGCAGGCGGGCGAGCCGCTGGGCGACCGGGGCCAGGGGCTCGGCTCCGTCGCCGCGATCGCGCAGTGGGCGCAGGCGACCGGCCGCTACCGGCCGGCCGGATCGACGCCGCAGGCCGGCGACCTCATCCTCTTCGGCGACCGCCACGTCGGCATCGTCGAGTCGGTCGCGCCCGACGGGACGCTGACCACGGTCGAGGGGAACTACGACCAGCAGGTCGCACGCGTCACCCGGGCGCCCGGCGAGGCGACCGGTTTCGTGCAGCTCGGCTGATCGCGTTCATCTTCGGCGCCGCACGGCCGATATCCACCGGCGAGAGCGCGTCGGTCGAAGGCACTTCAACGGGCGGCGACGGCTGGGTGCCACATACCGAACCGCCGACCGGCGCGCTCTTCGCGTCAGGCGCGCATCCGTGCTGGCGGTCGCACTGGTAAGGAGCGCCTTCCATCGTCTGCAAGGCAAGGGGAACTACCGATGTCGACCGGCCGTCGACCGGCCTACACTCGATCCATGCCGCGCCGGACCGACGCCCCGCTCCTCCTGCCCTGCCACGGCACGACGGAGGACGGCGCGCGCGTCGAGGACGTCGCCCGCGACCTCGAGGACCGCGGCCTCGGCGAGGTCGCCCACGGCCTCGACGAGGCGATCGCAGCAACGCAGGCGGGACGCGAGGTCCTGACGCTCGACGGCTGCGCCGCGAGCTGCCAGGCACGGCTCCTCGACGCCCGCGGCGTGCACGCCGGCCGCGCGCTCAACCTCGCCGACCGGCTCGAAGCCGACGCCACCCCGCTCAAGCGCACGCGCCGGCCGCCGAGCGTCACGCCGCAGACCGCGAGCCGCCGCAACCACTCGCTCGACGACTACCTGCTCGCGGTCGACGCGCTCACGTCGCCGATCGTCGAGTGCGGCGCCGTCGTCGACGCGCCGACGCTGTCGGCGCACGTCGCGCAGGTGCTCGGCGTGTCCCGTGCGACCGCCGGCGAGATGCTCGCCCGCCTCGAGTCGGAAGGGCTCGTCGAGCGCGGCATGCACAAGGATCTCCTGCTGACGGGCGAGGGCCGCACGGTCACCGACCGGATCCTGCGCCAGCAGCGGATCCTCGAATGCTTCGCCGTCGCGACGCTCGGTCACGACGTCGCCGACTGTCACGAGCGCGCGCGCGAGCTCGCGCCGGGCTTCGACGCCGACGCGCTCGAGCGGCCCTGGGAGGCGCTCGGCCGGCCCGACCGCTGCCCGCACGGACGGCCGGTCGACGCCGCCGAGGCGCGCCGCACCGTGCGCGACCTCGTCGCGCTCGTCGCGGTGCAGCCGGGCGCTCGGGTCACGGTCGACCGGCTGGAGGAGGGCAACAGCGACCGGCTGCATGCGCTCGCCGACGCCGGCATCGAGCCGGGCCGGACGCTCGCGGACGTCCGCCTCAGCACGGCTGCGGGCGTCGTCTCCTTCCGCGTCGACGGCCGCGAGCGCGCGATCAGCGCGACGCTCGCGGGCTCTGTGCTCGTTCGCTAGAGACGTCGATCGCGCCGCTGAGCGATCGCTCGAGCGCGAGCTCGAGCGCTTCCACGCGGACGACCGTGACCGGCGTGCTCTGCACGACGTCGACGTAGCGCCCGGGAGCGACGCCGTAGGCGAGCAGCTGGTCGCGACGCCGAGCCGGCAGCTCGTCCATCCCCTCGATGCGGACGTGGGAGCCGGGCCGCGCGTCGGCGAGCGAGCTGCCGCCCGTCGCCTGCCGGCGGCGGCGCACCGCGCGTGCGACGCGCAGGACGCGCGACTGCGCGGCGTCCGGCGTACTCCAGCCGCAGTTCGGGCAGCACGTCAGCGTGCAGCCCTTGCCGATCGGGCAAGCGGCGCAGACGCGGGCAGCGGCCGCCGGGTCGAAGCAGAACGCGCAGGCCGGGCACGTGGTCATGCGCCCCAGCCCGAGAGCACGAGGATCCGGTGCAGCACGCCGCCGACGAGGAACGCGAGCGGGAAGATCAGCGCCGTCATCGCGACCGCAGCGCGCGCGCCGCGCTCGCGGACGATGATCAGCACGCTCGCGACGCACGGGATGAAGAGCGTGATCGTCACCATGGCGACGAGCGCCTGCTCGGACGACAGCTGGCCGTGCGCGTGCATGACGAAGAGCCCGGTGGCGCCGAAGTCGCGCCGGAGGAAGCCGACGAGGAACGCCGCGCTCGCCGCGGGCGGCAGTCCGAGCCAGCCGGTGACGACCGGCTTCATCCCGTCGACGATCGCCGGCAGCGCGCCGGTCTTGTCCAGCACGAAGAGGAACACCGTGCCGGCGAGGAAGAGCGGCACGACCTCGCGCAGGTACCACTCGAGCCGCACGAGCGTCTTCGCGAGCACGTTGCCCGGGCGCGGCGCGCGCAGCGGCGGCAACTCGACGAGGAGCGGCGAGCGCTCGCCGGGGACGAGCCGCGCGGCGATCGCGCCGACGGTGAAGAGGACGAGCGCGATCACGCCCATCCAGATCAGGGTCGCGACGGGTGAGATGGCGCCGAGCATCCCGAGCACGACGCCGAGCTGCGCCGAGCACGGGACGCCGAGCGCGAGCAGCAGCGTCGCGAGCAGCCGCTCCCGCTTCGACTCGAGGATGCGCGT
>JBEQUF010000088.1:0-3933 GCA_040349295.1 Actinomycetota bacterium
GCCCGGCGCGAACGCGCGCCGGGCCCGATCGCAATCGGGTCTGCAGCGACTGCGGGAGCAGGTGCGCGTGAACGCGACGACGCTCGTCGCGATCGTCGTCGTCGGCCTGCTCGTCCTGCCCCCGCTCTTCACGGTCGTCTATTCGAGCTTCGTGCGCGGCGACGACGTGTGGCACGACCCGCGGACGCTCGGCCACTACCGCGACGTCCTCGGCTCGCACGCGACTCTGACCGCGTTCCTGAACACGCTCGTCTTCGCCGCAGGCAGCGCCGTCCTGTCGGTTGCGGCCGTCGCGGTGATCGCGTTCCTCGTCGAGCGGACGAACGCCGCGTTCCGGCGCGTCGTCTACGTGGCGGTGATCGTCTCGTTCGGCGTGCCGACGGTGATCCAGACGATGGGC
Source organism: Actinomycetota bacterium (assembly GCA_040349295.1). GTDB lineage: Bacteria > Actinomycetota > Thermoleophilia > Gaiellales > Gaiellaceae > Palsa-739. The sequence continues at coordinate 401 of JBEQUF010000088.1, forward strand.
TGGGTGCTCCTGATCGGCCCGAACTCGAGCTTCGTGAACACGACGGTCCACAACTGGCTCGGCTCGCACGTCCCGACGATCAACCTCTTCTCGATGCACGCGATGATCTTCGTGCAGTCGACGCTGCTCTTCCCGGCGATCTACCTCCTCGTCGCGCCGAGCCTCCGGGCGACCGACTCGGCGCTCGAGCAGGCGGCTGCGGTCAGCGGTGCGAGCCGGGTGCGGACGCTGCTGCGCGTGACGCTGCCGCTCGTCGCGCCGAGCCTGCTCGCCGCGGCGCTGCTCGGGTTCATCGTCTCGATCGAGGCGTTCGAGGTCCCGGCACTCATCGGGTCGCCCGCGGGCATCCGCGTGCTGAGCACGATGATCTACGGCCGGATCAACACGTTCGCGCCCGACTACGGGGCCGCAGCCGCGTTCGCGACCGTCCTGATGGCGGTGACGATCGTCGGGCTCTGGGCGTACCAGCGTGCGACGCGACACGCCTACCGCTACGCGACCGTCACCGGCAAGGGCTACCGGCCGCAGCGGCTCGACCTCGGCCCGGCGAGATGGGCGGCGGGCGCGGTGCTGATCCTCGTCGCGCTGCTCGTCGCGGCGCCGATCCTCATCCTCCTCTGGACGTCGCTGCTCCCCTTCTATTCGGCGCCGTCGGTGGCGGGGCTGCACCACCTGACGCTCGCGAACTACACGGCGGTGATCCACACGCCGGGCTTCGTGGACGCGGCGAAGAACAGCGTGCTGCTCGGCGCGGCGACCGCACTGGTCGTCGTCGGGATCACCGTCGTCTGCGGCTGGAGCATCATCCGCCGGCGCAATCCGCTGTCGCGACTGCTCGACCAGGTCGCGAGCCTGCCGCTCGTGGCGCCGGGCATCGTCCTCTCGCTCGCGATCCTCCGCGTCTTCATCCGCTTCCCGGTGCACGTCTACGGGACGCTGTGGGTGCTCGTGATCGCGTTCGCGATCCACTACCTGCCGTACGGCGTCCGCTACAGCAGTGCGGGCGTCGTCGCGATCCATCCCGAGCTGGAGGAGGCGGCGGCCGTCGGCGGCGCCGGGCAGACACGCATCCTGGCGTCGATCGTCGCACCGCTTCTGCGCCCGACGCTCTTCGCGGCGGCCATCTTCGTCTTCATGTCGTCGCTGCGGCAGCTGTCGCTCGTCGTGTTGCTCACGGGCGTGAACGTCAACGTCGTCGCGAGCGAGATCTTCGCGCTCTGGGGGATCGGCTCGCTCACCCAGGCCGCGACGGCGTCGATGCTCGTCGTCGCCGCGATCCTGCTCGCCGCCGGGCTGCTCTACCGGTGGATGGGCCTGAGCGAGGGAGACGCGGTCGTCGTCGGCCGCTAGCCGGCGTCCGGCCCCAGGAACGGGTAGCGGTAGTCCGTCGGCGGGACGAACGTCTCCTTCAGCGTCCGCGGCGACGTCCAGCGGATCAGGTTCCACATCGAGCCGGCCTTGTCGTTCGTGCCGGAGGCGCGTGCCCCGCCGAACGGCTGCTGACCGACGACGGCGCCGGTCGGTTTGTCGTTCACGTAGAAGTTCCCGGCCGCGTAGCGGAGCCGCTCCTGCGCGAGCTCGACGGCGCTCCGTTCCTGGGCGAACACGGCACCGGTGAGGCCGTACGGCGCGCCGGCGTCGATCAGGTCGAGCGTGTCCTCGTACCGCTTCTCGTCGTAGACGAACGTCGTCAAGACCGGGCCGAACAGCTCTTCCTTCATGGTGCGGAAGTCGGGGTCGCTCGTCTCGATGATCGTCGGCTCGACGAACCAGCCGTCGCTGTCGTCGTAGCCGCCGCCGACGAGCACGGAGGCCTTGCCGCCCGCCTTGGCCTCGTCGATCGCCGCCTTCTGCGTCTCGAAGGAGCCGCCGTCGATCACGGCGCCCATGAAGTTCGAGAAGTCGCTGACGTCGCCGACCTTCAGCGTCTTCACCTCCTCGGCGAGCCGTTCGCGCAGCTCGGGCCAGAGGTTCGACGGCGCGAACACGCGCGACGCGGCGGAGCACTTCTGCCCCTGGTACTCGAACGCGCCGCGGACGATGGCGGTGGCGAGCGCGTCCACGTCGGCAGAGCGGTGCGCGACGATGAAGTCCTTGCCGCCGGTCTCGCCGACGATGCGCGGATAGTTGCGGTACTGCTCGAGGTTCGTCCCGACGTCGCGCCACATGCCGTTGAAGACCGCCGTCGAGCCGGTGAAGTGGATGCCGGCCAGGTGCGGGCTCGCGATCACCGGATCGCCGACGGCGGAGCCCGAGCCGTAGACGAGGTTGATCACGCCCGGCGGCAGGCCGGCCTCTTCGAGCAGCTGCATCAGGAACCAGGCGCTGTAGGCGGCGGTCGACGCCGGCTTCCAGACGACCGTGTTGCCCATCAGCGCGGCCGAGGTGGGGAGGTTGCCGGCGATCGCCGTGAAGTTGAACGGCGTCACGGCGAAGACGAATCCCTCGAGCGGCCGGTACTCGAGGCGGTTCCACACGCCCGGCGACGAGACGGGCTGCTCCTCGTAGATCCGCGTCAGGTACTGCACGTTGAAGCGCCAGAAGTCGATCAGCTCGCACGCCGAGTCGATCTCGGCCTGGTGGGCGGTCTTCGACTGGCCGAGCATCGTCGCGGCGTTGAGCGTCTGCCGCCACGGGCCGCTGAGCAGCTCGGCAGCGCGCAGCAGCACGGCTGCGCGCTCCTCCCACGACGTCCGCGACCAGTCGTGCCACGCCTCGCCGGCCGCGGCGATCGCGCGCTCGACCTCGCTCGCACCGCCCTTGTGCACGGTCGCGAGCACATGGCTGCGCTTGTGCGGCTGCACGGCCTGGAACGTGTCGCCGGTCGTGACGCGCTCGCCGCCGATGACGAGCGGGATCTCGAGCTCCTTCGACTGCATCTCCTGCAGGCGGAGCCGCACCTCCTCGCGCTCCGGCGTGCCGGGCGCATAGCTGCGGACGGGCTCGTTGTAGGGCTCGGGGACCCGGAAGATGCCGTGGACGCTCATGGGCCCGATCGTAGACTGACCGTGCATGGCGGTGACGCGGGTCGCCTACGAGGCCGACGGCTGGGGCGTCGGCGAGCTCTGGCTCGACGACGGCGTCGTCGTCTGGCACGAGCTGCCGAAAGCAACCACGTTGACGGACATGTCCCCGGTTGGAGACATGTCCGTCAACGTGGTTGCCGGGGTGCAGGCGTACCTCGCCGGCGAGGAGGTCTCGCTCGACGACGTTCCGGTCGACCTCGACTACGAGACGGACTTCCTCACGAAGTGCGCACATGCGCTCCGCGCGATCCCGCGCGGAGAGACGGTCACGTACGGCGAGCTCGCGGCGCTCGCCGGGGCGCCCGGGGCCGCGCGCGCCGCCGGCTCGTTCTGCGCGCGCAACCGGCTCGGGCTCTTCGTCCCGTGCCACCGCGTCGTCAGCGCAGGCGGCCTCGGCTCGTACGGCTCGCTCGGGCTCGAGTACAAGAAGCGACTGCTGAGGCTCGAAGGTGTCGCTGTCTGAGGATCTGCGCCAGGAGCTGGCGCTGATCGCACCCGAGTCCGACT
>JBEQUF010000115.1:0-6391 GCA_040349295.1 Actinomycetota bacterium
GCCTCCGTCAGCTCGAACCGCACTGCGCCGCACAGACAGCCCCCGGTCACTGGGGCATCATTGCAGCATGACGGGAGGCCACGAAGCGACGGCGCACGTCCATGCGGCGCTGCGCCGCGAGGCGTCGCTCGCGCGCCTCCTGCTCGACGCGGCGCGTCTCCTCGGCGAGACGCTCGAGCCGCAGCGCGTCTACGAGCGGTTCCGCGAGATCCTCGCCGACGCCGTCCGGTACGACGGTCTGATCGTCTCCTCGTACGAGCCGTCCGACCACTCGATCCGCTGCGACTACGCCTGGGCGGACGGGCAGACGCTCGACGCGTCGACCTTTCCGCCGCTCCAGCTGAACACCGAAGGCGGCATGCAGAGCCAGGTCATCCGCACCGGCCGGCCGTTCCTCACGAACGACGTCGCCGGTCATGTCGCCGGCCCGGGCGTCTACTACGACACCGACGGGAGCGGCAAGCTCCGCAAGGTGCCGGACGAAGGCCCGACCGACGCACAGGCCGCACTGATGATCCCGGTCAAGCACGAAGGCGTCGTCGTCGGCGTCGTGCAGCTGATGACGGATCACGGCGCCTACACGGGCGACGACCTCGACCTCGTCGAAGGCCTCGTCGGGCAGATGGCAGCCGCCGTCCGGAACGCGCGGCTGCACGAGGAACGCGCGCGCGCGGAGGCGCGCGAGGCCGCGGCGCAGGCCGTCGCCGCCGAGCGCGAGGAGGCGGTCCGCGTGCTCGCCGCGGTCGGCGACGCCGTCGTCTTCGTCGCCGAGGACGGCACGATCCGGTATCGCAACCCCGCAGCCGCCGAGCTCGGCGCGGACGACCTCGACTGGCAGGCGATCGGGGCACGGATCGGCGCCCCGGCCGGGACGAGAGCGACGCTGCCGGTCGACGTGAACGGGCGCGAGCTGTGGCTCTCGTTCGTCGCGGTCCGCACCACGGACGGCGTCGTCTACGCGTTCCGCGACGTCACGCAGGACCGGGAGCTCGACTCGGCGAAGAGCGACTTCATCGCCACCGTGTCGCACGAGCTGCGGACGCCGATGACCTCGGTGCTCGGCGCCGCGATGACGCTCCTCCGCGATGACATCGATCTGGCGCCGGAGCAGCGGCAGGAGCTGCTCGAGATGATCGCGCGGCAGGCGCAGCGACTCGCGCACGTCACCGAGGAGGTGCTGCTCGCGAACAGCCTCGACCGCGGCGAGATCCACGTCGAGCGCGCAGAGGTCGACGTCGACCGGGTCGTCCGCGACGCGGTGCAGATCCAGCTGCCCGGCGCCGAGCTGCAGCTCCGGGCGGCGACGGCCACCGCCGACCGCGACCGCCTCCAGCAGGTGCTGCTCAACCTCCTGGAGAACGCGACGAAGTACGGCGGGCAGCACGTCCTCGTCACGAGCGAGGATCGGGGCGACATGGTGCGCATCGCGGTCACCGACGACGGCCCCGGCCTCGCACCCGGCGAGCAGCAGCGTGTCTTCGAGAAGTTCTTCCGCGCCGACCCGCAGATGGTGCACAGCCCGCCCGGCACCGGCCTCGGGCTCTACATCTGCAAGGAGCTCGTGGAGCGGATGGGCGGCCGGATCGGCGTCGACTCGCACCCGGGCCGCGGCGCCACCTTCTGGTTCGAGCTGCCGCGATGAGGACGACGGCGAAAGCGGACTACGCGGTGCGGGCGGCGGTCGAGCTTGCGAACGCCGGCAGCCCCGGCGCCGCGAGCCCCGTCACCGGAGAGCAGATCGCCACCGCACAGGGCATCCCGCTCAACTTCCTCGAGAACATCCTGCGCGACCTCCGGCGCGCCGGGATCGTCGACAGTCGCCGCGGCCAGGCGGGCGGCTATCTCCTCGCGAGGCCCGCGGAGGAGGTCTCCGTCGCCGACGTCATCCGTGCGGTCGAGGGCCCGCTCGCGAACGTCCGCGGCGTGGCGCCGGAGGACCTCGAGTACACGGGCTCCGCCGCACGCCTGCGCGACGTCTGGATCGCGCTGCGCGCGAACGTCCGCGGCGTGCTCGAGCAGGTGACGCTCGCGGAGATTGCCCGCGGCGAGCTGCCGCCCCACGTGCTCGAGCTGACGCGTGACACGGATGCCTGGTCGCGCCGCTAGACGGCGCCCATCACGAGACGGTCTCGGCCGGCACCTCGCCGTCGAACGTCCGCTCGTGCCGTGTGCTGACGTAGACGATGTCGCCGTCGCTCAGCTCGAGCTGATCCGCTTCGTCGCGTGAGAGCTGCGCGTTCAGGCGCTGACCGTCGTCGCGCTCGAGCTCGACGCGTGTCTCGAAGCCGAGGCGGACGACCCGCAGCACCTGTGCTTCGTGCGTCGAGCCGTTCGGCTCGAACGTCAGCTCGATGTCGTGCGGACGGACCCACGTGCCGTCGAGCTTGTTCACCGAGCCGACGAACGACATCACGAACTCGTTGGCGGGCTCGTCGTAGAGCTCGCGCGGCGGCGCCACCTGCTCGACACGGCCCTTGTTCATGACGACGATCGAATCGGCGAGCTCCAGGGCCTCCTCCTGGTCGTGCGTGACGAAGATCGTCGTCACGTGCACCTCGTTGTGGAGACGGCGCAGCCACTCGCGCAGCTCGACGCGCACGCGCGCGTCGAGGGCGCCGAACGGCTCGTCGAGGAGCAGCACCTCCGGCTCCGGCGCGAGCGCGCGGGCGAGCGCCATGCGCTGGCGCTGGCCGCCCGAGAGCTGCGACGGATAGCGCTTCCCGAGCCCGCCGAGCTGCACGAGGTCGAGCAGCTGCTCGACGCGCGCGCGGATCTGCTCCTTCGGCTTGCGCCGGATCTTCAGCCCGAACGCGACGTTGTCCCACACGGTCATGTGCTTGAACGGGGCGTAGTGCTGGAAGACGAAGCCGACGCCCCGCTTCTGCGGCGCGAGCGCCGTCGCCTCCTTGCCCGAGATGTACACGGCGCCCGTGTCGGCGACCTCGAGCCCGGCGATCACCCGCAGGAGCGTCGACTTGCCGCTGCCGCTCGGCCCCAGGAGCGCGGTGAGCGAGCCGCTCTCCACGTCGATCGATACGTCGTCGAGCGCGACGAAATCGTCGAACCGCTTCGTCACGTTACGAGCCTCGATTGCCACGGACATCCTCTCTCGGTTGGGAAACAGTCATCAGACGTGCGACTCCGACCCGGTCGGGTGGATCCTCAGCATCGTCAGGAGCACGACGATCGCCATCAGGGCGAGGACGATCGAGATGCCGTACGCGGGCGCATAATTGCCGTACGCGAACTGGTACGCGTCGTCGACGCGCAGCGTCGCGGTCTGGGTCTTGCCCTCGATGTTGCCGGAGACGACCGCCACCGCGCCGTACTCGCCGAAGCAGCGCGCGGTCGTGAGCACGACGCCGTAGACGACGGCCCAGCGGATCGACGGCAGCGTGATCTTCCAGAACGTCTGCCACCGGGATGCGCCGAGCGTGGCGGCCGCCTGCTCCTGCTCGGTGCCGATCTCGCGCAGCGTCGGGATGACCTCGCGGGCCACGAACGGCACCGAGACGAACATCGTCCCGAGCACGATCGCCGGCCACGCGAACAGGATCTGGATGTGCCCCTGGAGCCCGCCGAACCAGCCCTGGGCGCCGTAGAGGAACACGATCGACATGCCGACGACGACCGGGGACAGCGCCAGCGGCAGGTCGACGAACGCGTTCAGCAGCCCCTTGCCGCGGATGTTGCCGCGGACGATCAGCAGGCCGCAGAAGATGCCGAAGATCGTGTTCAGCGGCACGGCGATCGCCGTCACGATCAGCGTCAGCCGGAAGGCGAGCAGCGTGTTGTGCGCCTTGACCGCATCCCAGGCGCCGCCGAAGTCGCCGAACGTGCGCCAGACCATGACCGCGATCGGTCCGAGCAGGATCGCGACGAGATAGACGACGACGATGCTGCGGGGCAGGACCTTACGCACGCTCGTGCCTGCTTGCGAGACGGCGGAACCCGCCGATGAGGAGCAGCACGGCGAACGAGATCCCGAGCAGCACGACCGACACTGCCGCGCCGCCGACCGGGTCGCTCTGCGCGCGCTGGAGGACGAACACCGAGGCGACCTCCGTCTTGAACGGCAGGTTGCCGGTGATGAGGACGACCGACCCGACCTCGCCCACCGCCCGTGCGAACGCCATCGTCAGGCCGGAGAGGATGCCCGGGAGGATATTCGGCAGCACGATCCGCGCGAACACGCCGACCGAGCTCGCCCCGAGCGTCCGGGCCGCCTCCTCCATCTCGCGGTCGAGCTCGATCAGCACCGGCTGGACCGTCCGCACGACGAAGGGCAGGGTCACGAAGAGCAGCGCGAAGTAGATCGCCCAGCGCGTGAAGGCGATGTCGACGCCGATCGGCGAGCGCGGCCCGTAGAGCGCGAGCAGCACGAGGCCGACGACGATCGTCGGCAGCGCGAAGGGCAGATCGATCACCGAGTTGATCAGCGACTTGCCGGGGAACTCGTCACGGACGAGCACCCAGGCGGTGACGGTGCCGAGCACGGCATTCGTCAGCGCCGCGAGCAGTGCCATGATCAGCGTCAGCTTGAGCGCCGAGACGGCCTCCGCCGACGAGACCGTCTGCCAGAAGCCGTGCGCGCCACGGTCGGTCGACCGCCACGTGAGCGCGGCGATCGGCAGGATCACGACGATCGAGAGGAACGTCGTCACGAAGCCGACAGAGAGGGCCGAGCCGGCCCTCTCTGTTCGAACACGATGTCCAGCGAGCGCCCAGCGGCGCTGCGCGACGCTAGCCAGTGGTCGACACCCCCAGGCCCTTTTCGATCTTGGCCATGATGCCGGTGTTCGGGTCGAACCACTTCTTGTCGACCGCACGCCACCCCTGGAGGATGTTGTTGTCGATCGACGCCTCGCCCGGCCGCACCGGGTACTTGCTCTTGAACTCCGCGAACACCTTCTTGTCGACCGGGCGGTAGCCGTTCTGGCCGAGGATCGTCTGACCGGCCGGCGACTTCACGTAGCGCAGGAAGGCGCTCGCCTCCGCCTGGTTCTGGCTCTTCGTGACCACGCCGCCGTAGATGTCGATCTTCATCGTCACCTTCGGGATCACGTAGCCGATGTTGCCGTTGATCGCCTCGCTCTCGAAGGTGAGGAGGACGTCACCCTTGCCGGACAGGAACGTGTTGGTCGCGTTCGAGCCCGAGGAGTCCTGGGAGACGACGTTCTGGTACAGCTGCTTGATGAACGCCTGCGCCTGCGCGTCGGTCTTGCCGGCGACCCGCTCCGCGTAGTACGGCGCGAGGATGTCCCACTTGGCGAGACCGGCAGTGAACGGGTTCGGGATCAGGACGCCGACGCCCGGCTTCACGAGGTCGGTCCAGGTCTTGATGTGCTTCGGGTTGCCATTCCGGAGCGCGAACACCACCACCGAGTTCCAGACGACGCCGCCGTAGCTCATCTTGTTCCACTTCGGGCTGAGGAGCCCGTGGTCGGCGAGCAGGTTCATGTCGGTGCCGGTGCTGAAGATCACCACGTCGGCCGGCTGTCCGGCGACGACCGCCGCCGCCTGCGCGCTCGAGCCGCCGTACGAGGTCGTGAAGTTGATGCCCGACCCCTGCGGGGTGGCCTGGAACGCCGCGATGAGCTTCGTCATCACGGGCTTCGGGGTCGAGTACGCGACGAGGTTCAGCGTGACCGACTTGTGCTGCGCGCCGGCGCCGGACGCGGCGATCGCCGCGATGGCCGCGCCGACGGCAGCCAACAGGGTGACTCGAGTCGCAGTGTGCCGCTTCAAAAGACGTTCCACCTTTCCCAATCGACTTGGTTGCGTAAGAGATGCTAATGACTGGGATAAGGGAGTGTCAAACTCTTGCCGACCGCGAAAAAAGGCCCCGGTTTCCCGGGGCCTTCGCGAGTCACTGGAGTTCAGGGGAGATCTAGATCGCCCGAACGTTCGTCGCCTGGGGGCCCTTCTGCCCCTCGGTCGCCTCGAACTCGACGCGAGCGCCCTCGGTGAGCGACTTGAAGCCGTCACCCGAGATGCCGCTGAAGTGCACGAACAGGTCCTTGGACCCGTCCTCCGGCGTGATGAAGCCATAGCCCTTCTCGTCGGAGAACCACTTAACAGTGCCTGTAGCCAATTGATTCACCTCCCCTGCCTTACCAACGCGACCGGCCCCGGCGCCGGCCCGAATACACGAGCTTCGGCCGGGCGGTGCGCATACCCGTGCTCTCGAAAGTCTCCCGATGGCCCGCCAGCATCGCGACGCGGCTGACCTCGGCCTGCTGCTCCGGCAGCACGAGCGTGCTGCCGCGGCCCGAACGGCCGGCGCGGCCGGTGCGGCCGACGCGGTGCACGTACCCCTTGTCGTCCTGCGGCGGGTCGTAGTTCACGACGAGCGTGATGTCATCGAGGTCGAGGCCGCGCGCCGCGACGT
>JBEQUF010000121.1:0-2805 GCA_040349295.1 Actinomycetota bacterium
GCACGCACTGGGAGCCCGGCCCGTTCTTCGACTGGGCGCGGCTGCTCGCGATGGCCGGCGCGCCGATCACGCCCGCGCACGGCGACCGCACGGGCCGCATCGTCACCATCGACCCGGCGTTCGCGACGAACCTCAACGTCGTCACCGGCTGCTCGGGCGGCGTCTGCGCCCCCGCGTCGCCGCAGCCGACGAACTTCGTCTACCTGCACACGCAGCCGAGCGCCGACAGCCCGCTCGTCGCCGATCCGTTCCTCGGCTCGTCCGGAACGACGGACGGCTGGGACTGGGGCGACAAGGCCGTCACCGGCGAGACGTTCGGCGTCGCCGCGCGCCAGGGCGACTGGACGGCGATCTGGTTCGCGGGCCAGGAGGCCTGGTTCCAGGACGACGCGGCGTCGATCCCCGGCCGCGGCATCCTGGTCGAGCCGAAGCCGGGGCTCGCGTCGATCCCGGTCTACGGCACCGCCTACCCGTCGAGCATCTCGACGGCCACGGAGGGCTACACGATCCCCGCCGGACAGCAGTACGTGGCGAGCGACCTCGTGTCGGCCGACCACTACACCGCCACGACGTACGACGATCCGGCGAGCTACACGGTCGACCGCAGCAACGAGCAGTTCTTCACGATCCAGTTCAACCATCGGCTCGCGTTCGTGCGGGCGAGTGACGTGGAGGTCGTTCGGTGATTACATGTGCCGCGAGGGCACGTGATTCGCCGGGTTGTGCTGATCCTCGCAGTGATCTGCGCGGCGTTCGTCGCGGCGGCGTCGGCGCGCGCGGCGAACGTCTTCGACGGCGCCGGCGTCTTCGTCGACAACCCGGGCGACTTTCCGGGCCCGACCGCGCTCGCGGACGAGCTGCAGCGCGACCACTTCTCGTGGGTCGCGTTCCACGCGCACAACGGCATCTGGGTCAGCTGGGGCGTCCCGCAGGACTGGATCGACGCGCTGCGGTCGCGCGGCATCTCGGTCGGGCTCTGGGGCTGGGAGGATTCGAACCCGCAGCTCTCTGCGCAGCTCGCCGTCTACCAGGTGCGGCAGGTGCATGCGGACTTCTACATCGCCGACGCCGAGTGGGACTACGAGCGCGCGCGGCACAGCGCGGGCTGGTACCGCTCGCAGCTCTTCGTGAACACGTTCCGCCGGTACGAGCCGGACCTGCCGGCGGCGCTGACGACGTTCGGCGGCGCGCCGGCGCCGTGGGTGCTCCCGATCGACTTCGGCGCGTGGCGGAACGCCGGCTTCGACTTCCTGCCGCAGGCGTACTTCAACCAGTTCCCGAAGGTCGACCGGCCCGACCTCACCGTCGCGCATGCCGAGCGCGCCGGCTGGACGCTCGACCGCGTGCACCCCGTGATCGGCGTGTATCACAAGTATCCCGCCGCCAACTACGTCCCGCTGCTGCGCGCCGCCGGGACGACCGGCTACTCGCTCTACCTCGCCGACCAGGCGACCGCCGCCGACTACCAGGCGCTGTCGGTGCTCAACGGGGGATAGATTCCGCGCATGAGCGACGTCGAGGTGACTCGTGACGGCGCGGTGCAGACGATCACGCTGAACCGGCCCGACAAGATGAACGCGTTCACGCGCGCGCTGCACAAGGAGCTGCTCGCCGCGTTGAAGGACGCGCGCGATCCCGCCGTGCGTGCGGTCGTGATCACGGGCGCCGGCCGAGCCTTCTGCGCCGGCCAGGATCTGACCGAGTTCGGCGAGGCCGGCGACGTCGGCGCGGCGCTGCGCGAGACGTACCACCCGAACGTCGAGGCGGTGCGCTCGCTCGAGAAGCCGGTGATCGCCGCCGTCAACGGCGCGTGCGCCGGCGCCGGGCTCTCCTTCGCATGCGCGTGCGACATCCGCATCGCGTCCGACGCGGCGGCGTTCGTCCCCGGCTTCGTCGGCATCGGCCTCATCCCCGACGCGGGCGGCACGTACTTCATCCATCGTCTGCTCGGCGCGCCGCGCGCCTTCGCGTGGATGACGTCGAATCGCCGGCTGACCGCAGCCGAGGCGCTCGACTGGGGACTCGTCTCGGAGGTCGTCGAGGCGGACGCGCTGCCCGCCCGCGCCGCGGAGCTCGCCGGGCTCTACGCGTCGCTGCCGACCCGGGCCATCGGCATGACCAAGCGGCTCTTCGACCACGCCGATACGGCGACGCTCGACCAGCAGCTCGAGCTGGAGGCGCAGCTGCAGGCGGTGGCCGCGCAGACGGACGACTTCCGCGAGGGCGTGGCCGCGTTCCTCGAGAAGCGGCCGCCGAGCTTCACCGGCCGCTAGCTGCCGAGCGTCCCGCAGACCTGCAGGCCGAGCGTCGTCGCCGCCTGGCGCGACTCGTTGCCGGCGAGCTGGGCCCGCGACGCCGCGGCGTCGACCGACGGGAAGTCGCGGCGCTCCGCGCCTGCGACGAGGTCGCGCACGGCCTTCTGCACCTTCGCGTCCGCCGCCAGCCACTGGCTCACGGTCTGCTCGTCGGCGCTCGGCGGCTGCAGGTCGCGGAGCTTCCCGAGCGCGGCGGCGTAGAGCGGCAGCGCCTGCTTCCCCCAGGCGACGATCGCGTCGTACGAGCGCGGCGTGGTCAGCGGCGGCGTCTGCGTCTTGTACGCGGTGCAGATCGCGTCGGCGCGCTTCACGAACGAGCCGTGCGAGAGCCTGCCGCCGCCGCAGCCGGCGGCGACCATCACCGCTGCAACGAGGAGAGCACTTCCTGTAGCTCGTGCCAACGGTGCTCCTTCTGCTTCGAGACGACGACCTCGCCGTCGCGCACGACGTCGAACTGACTCTTCTCGCCCTCGGCGATCGTGGCTTCGAT
>JBEQUF010000122.1:0-6876 GCA_040349295.1 Actinomycetota bacterium
ACGCGCACTCGCCTGAACGGCTCCTACAGGATCTCGACCGCGACGGGCTCGACGTGGCCGTCGTCTCCCTCCAACCGACCCTCGGGGCGGCGCGGCTGCCCGAGCCGGAAGCGGACGAGATGTACGTCGCATACAACCGCGGCGTCGCCCCAGTCGTGGCCGCCGCCGGTGGACGGATCAGAGCATTCGCCGCCGGCGGCGTCCGCGACGACTTTGCCGGCCTCTGTCTCGGCGCAGCGGAGCTGCTCGACCTCGAGACGCTCGCGCCGTCGCTCGACGCGCTCACGGAGCGAGGCCAGATGCTCTTCGTGCATCCGGGCCCCGCGCAGCCGCCGCAAGGAGCCCCGAGCTGGTGGGGGCCGGCGATCGACTACACGGCCCAGATGCAGGCTGCGTACGCCGCATGGCTCGCGGGCGGCGCCGACCGCTGGCCGGGTCTCCACGTCGTCTTCGCGATTCTCGCCGGAGGCGCGCCGTTCCAGCTCGAGCGGCTGCGCTCGCGCGGCGTCGACACACGGCGTGCGACGCGTGCGAACGTCCACTTCGACACGGCGTCGTACGGACGCCTCTCGCTCGAGCTCTGCCTCGCGGCCTACGGCGTCGACCGGCTCGTCTACGGGAGCGACTCGCCGGTGATCGACGCGCGCACCACCCTCGCTGAAGTCAATGCACTCGGAAAGGCGACTGCAGATGCCATTTGCCGCCACAACCCCGCTGCCCTCCTGGCTGCCTGACGTCTCGCGCGACCTGTCGCGTGCGGAGCTGCGCGACGTCGTCGAGGCGGTGGCCGACGACCGGGAGGCGTGGGAGCCGCACGTCCACCACGACCCGGACTCGCGGCACTTCGTCCAGCTGCATCGAGACCCACACCTCGACGTGTGGCTGATCTGCTGGACGAACAGCCAGGACACGGGCCTGCACGACCACGACGTCTCCGCCGGCGCCGTGCACGTCTGCCGCGGCAACCTGCTCGAGGACCGGCTCGAGCTGCGCGAGGGGATGCTCGAGCGGGTGTGGGTCGACCGGCGTGCCGGCGCGACGTTCGACTTCGACGCGTCGCACGTCCACGCCGTCCGGCATCCGCAGGGCCGCGCGCCGGCGGTGTCCATCCATGCCTACTCGCCGGCGCTCTGGCGGATGGGCTACTACGACATCGGCGAGGACGGGCTGCTCCGGCGGACGTCGATCAGCTACGCGGAGGAGATCTCCTAGCTAGCGTCTCGCGCGTGATCACCTCGCGCGACAACGACAAGCTGAAGCTCGTCCGCAAGCTGCACGAGCGGACGTGGCGGGACAAGCTCGGACTCTTCGCGGTCGAAGGGGAGGATCTGCTCGCGCCTCCCGGCATCGAGCCGGTCGAGCTGCTCGTCGCGGGCGAGACGGTGGCGGCCGAGCTGCTCGCCGAGGTCTCGACGCTCGCGCACCCGCCGCGCGTGATCGCCGTCTACCGTCGCGACGCGCTGCCGACGGGGTCGCGGCCGGTGACGCTCGCGCTCTGGCGCGTCGCCGACCCGGGGAACGTCGGCACGCTGCTGCGCGCCGCCGACGCGTTCGGCGCGGCCGTCGCGCTCTCGAAGGGCTGTGCCGACCCGACCGGCCCGAAGGCAGTGCGTGCGTCGATGGGGGCGGTGTGGCGGGTGCCCGTCTCCGCCTTCGACGACGCAGGCGGCACGCGGGTCGCGCTCGTCCCCCGCGGCGGCGTCCCGCTGCCCGAGCTCGAGCTCGACGGGGACGTGACGCTCGTGCTCGGCGCGGAGCGCGAGGGGTTGCCGGCGGACGTGCTCGCGCGTTGCGACGTACAGGCCTCGATCCCGCAGCCCGGCGAGGCCGAGTCGCTGAACGTCGCGATGGCCGGCGCGATCGCGCTCTACGAGATCAGCGGCAGGGCCTTCGGCACCCGCTGACCGGGTGCGGGCCAGCGCGGCTCGGGGATCTCCTCGAGCAGCTCGGCCATCCGCTCGTACGCGGCGTCGCCCATCCCCTTGCGCAGCTCGTGCTCGAAGGTGACGTAGACGGCGTCCTGCCCGACGAAGGCGTCGGACGTGTCGGTGCACCACCAGTGGACGTCGCCGCCCCAGGCGTTGCCCGTGAACGCGGTGACGATCGTCGTGTCGCGCCCGTTCGGCTCGGACGGCTCCTCGTGGCTGAAGTTGAGCGGCACGCGCCAGCAGATGTCCGGCTTCGTGTCGGCCGGGTGCCGGCCCGTGCGCTCGGCCAGGTGGTGGAAGGCGCAGCCCGGCTTGCCGAGCGGGCGGTCGCTCCGGTTCGCGAACACGCACCGGTTGCCGAGGATCTGCGTCTTGAACGGGCGCCGGCCCTTCGCGTGGAACCAGCCGCGGGTGCGGATGTACTCGTAGTTGTCGGCGTCGGCCTCGGTCAGCTCCTCGACCATGGCGGCGACGTGGGTGTAGTCCTCCTCGTCGACGAACTCGGCGCCGTGCCCGCAGCAGCCGATGTCGTCGCGCGGCGGCTGGTCGAGGAGGCCGCGGCAGCCCGCGCCGAAGATGCAGCGGTAGTTGGAGAGGAGAAAGGAGACGTCGACGCGGAACTGATGCGTCGGGTCGTCGGGCGCAGGAAACGTCAACCACTCGACCGGTCCGGTAGCCCCCCGCACCGCGAGAGTGTATGCGCTGCAAAAAGCGAGAGGCCCCCGAAGGGGCCTCTCAAAGATTCAGCGAGCCGGCGGCGCTTTCGTCCACCTCGTCCAACCGGCCTTCCGCCTCGGGGTTGCCCCCTCTTCGTAGAACCGCTCGGTCGGGGTTTCGACCTAGTCGCGCTCCGTGCTCGCTGCAAGAGGAAACCTACGGTGCAGCACCCCGGTGTTCAAGGGGTCGCCGGAAGAAAGTGTCGCAATTTGCGCGTTTTCATTTCCGTCTGGTGACGAAGAGGGTGTCCTCGCCGCCGGTGTACGGGCGACGGTCGAACCAGCCGTAGACATGCTCGACCTCGAAGCCCGCGTCGGCGAGGAGCGCGAGCCAGCGCTGCGGCTCGAGCCACCAGAGCCGCATCGTCGTCTCGCCCTGGTGACCGCGCACGGAGAGGGTGAGCGTCTGCGCCTCGAGATCCCAGTCCGCCCGCTCGTCGATGCCCGGCTCGCGCTCGATCCAGCGCCCGTCCGTCTCGTCGACGTCCTCCTGGGAGGGCCGGAAGACGTCGAAGATCAGCCGCCCGCCCGGCACGAGCAGCTCGCGGGCGGCGCGGAGCGCGGTCAGCCGGTCGTCGTCGGTCGAGAGATGGAGGAAGGCGCGGAACGGGCAGGTGACGAGGAGCACGCGCTCCTCGACGGGCGGGCGACGGAGGTCGCCCTGCCGGAGGTCGAGCCGGTCGGCGACGCCCGCCTCGGCTGCGCGGTCGGCGCAGACGGCCAGCATCCCGGCGGAGGCGTCGACACCGATCACGTGCACGCCGGCCATCGCCGTCGGGATCGCGATCCGGCCGGTGCCGACCCCGAGCTCGACGACGGGGCGCGCGGCCGCCTGCAGCGCCTCCTCGACATAGAAGGAGATGTCCTCGACGACGCTCGTGCTCCACGGGTCGTAGAGCCGCGCGATCGCGTCGTACTCGCTCACGGCTTCCGAGCGATCCAGACCATCTCGCGCGAGGTCTCGTCGAACGGCCGCCGGTCGAACCAGCCGTAGAGCGCCTCGATCTCGAGGCCGGCTATCTCGAGCAGCCCCTCGATCTCCGGCCTCGTCCACCACCACAGATGGAGCGTGTCGGCGCCCTCGCGGGCGAGCTCGATCCGGTTGTCCGCCGGAACGTGGCGGACCGTGTGCTCGATCCCGTTCTGGACGATCGTCGCCCCGTCCTGTTCGACGGCGAGCTTCGGGTCGAAGACGAAGCCGTTGAACGCGAACCGGCCGCCGGGACGGAGCGACGCCGCGACGCGCTCGAACAGTCGCCGCCGCGCGCGCCAGCCGGGAACGTGCAGGAGCGACCGGAACGGGATGTAGACGAGCGCGGCACGCTCCCCGAGCTCCAGATCGCACACGTCGCCGAGCCGCAGGTCGAGCGACAGGTCGCCGGCGCGCTCGCGTGCGACCTCGAGCATCGCGGGCGACGAGTCGATGCCGACGATCCGCTTCCCGGTCGCGCGTGCGGCCGGGATCGCGACGCGGCCCGTGCCGACCATCAGCTCGACGACCGGGCCGTCCGCTTCGCGCACGAGGTCCGTATAGAAGGGAATGTCCTCGGTCATCCCGGCCGACCAGGCGTCGTAGTCGGAGGCCCAGGAGTCGTACTCGGTCATGCACGTATCCTGCCGAGCCGTGGACCCGCAAGCACTGAGAGACGAGGCGCTCGCCGCCGTCGCGGCCGCGCAGACGGTGGCCGAGCTCGACGACGTGCGCGTCGAATACCTCGGGCGCAAGTCGCCGCTCAAGCTGGCGCTGCGCGAGGTGCGCGACCGCGAGACCGGGATGGCGCTCAACGCCGCACGCGAGGCGATCGAGGCCGCGGTCGCCGAGCGGCAGGAGGCGCTCGAGCGCGCGGAGCTCGAGCAGCGCCTCGCCACCGAGCGGGTCGACGTGACGCTGCCGTCGCAGCTCCTGGGCGAGGTCAAGCCGCGCCGCCGCGGCTCGCTCCACCCGTCGACGCTCGTGCGGCGCGACGTCGAGGACATCTTCCTCGGGCTCGGCTACGAGATCGTCGACGGCCGCGAGGTCGAGACCGTCCGGTACAACTTCGACGCCCTCGGCTTCCCCGACTGGCATCCGTCGCGCTCGCCGCGCGCGAGCCTCTACCTCGACCGCGACACGCTGCTGCGGACGGAGACATCGCCCGCGCAGATCCACCGCATGGAGTCGAAGCGGCCGCCGATCTACATGGTCTCGATCGGGCGCGTGTACCGCCGCGACACGATCGACGCGACGCACTTCCCGATCTTCCACCAGTTCGAAGGGCTGGTCGTCGACAAGGGCATCACGATGGCCGACCTGAAGGGGACGCTGCTCTACGTGCTGCGGCAGCTCTACGGGCCGGATCGCGAGGTCCGCTTCCGCACGCACTACTTCCCGTTCACGGAGCCGTCGATGGAGCCGGACGTGTCGTGCTTCAACTGCGGCGGCGCGGGCTGTCAGATCTGCAAGCACTCGGGCTGGATCGAGATCGGCGGCTCCGGGATGGTCGATCCGTATCTCTACGAATTCGTCGGCTGGGGGCCGGAGGAGTACACCGGCTTCGCATTCGGCCTCGGCATCGAGCGCACGGCGCAGCTCCGCAACGCGATCGCCGGCATCCGCCCCTTCTGGGACGACGACCTCCGCTTCCTGAGGCAGTTCCGGTCATGAAGGTGCCGATGTCCTGGCTGCGCGAGTACGTGCGCACCGACGCGACGACCGAGCAGATCGCTGCCGCCCTGTCGATCTCGACCGCCGAGATCAACGGCATCGAGCGGCGCGGCGTGCACGGCGACCTGTCGCTGTTCCGCGTCGGCAAGGTGCTCGAGGCCGAGAAGCATCCGAACGCCGACCGGCTGCAGCTGACCAAGGTCGACGTCGGCGAAGACCGCCCGTACTCGATCGTCTGCGGGGCGTGGAACTTCGGCGCGGGCGCGACCGTCGCCGTCGCGCTCCCGGGCGCGACCCTGCCGAACGGCTTGACGCTCGACCGTCGCAAGCTGCGCGGCGAGGTGTCCGAGGGGATGATCCTCGCCGAGGACGAGGTCGAGCTCGGCACCGACCACAACGGGATCATGCTGCTCGACGATGCGCTCGCCGCCGGGACGCCGCTCGCCGGCGTGCTGCCCCTCGTCGAGGAGATCATCGACGTCGAGCCGACCGGCAACCGCGCCGACCTGTTCAGCGTCTACGGCCTCGCGCGCGAGGTGGCCGCGATCTTCGGCGGTGAGCTCGTCCCGCTCGACGAGTCGCTGCCGCCGCGCGACGGAGACGAGCCCGTCGACGTGACGATCGAGGACTACGACGGATGCCCGCGCTACGTCGGGCATCTGTTCCGCGACGTGCGGCTCGGCGAGTCGCCGGTGTGGCTGAAGGCCAGGTTGCGCGGCGCCGGCGTGCGCGCGATCTCGAACGTCGTCGACGTGACGAACTACGTGATGCTCGCGCTCGGCAGCCCGCTGCACGCGTTCGACTACTCGACGCTGCGCGACGGCAAGGTGATCGTCCGGCGGGCGCGGCCCGGCGAGAAGGTGCGCACGCTCGACGGCAACGAGCGCGCGCTCGACCCGCGCGACCTCGTGATCGCCGACCCCGAGCGCGCGATCGCGCTCGCCGCGATCATGGGCGGCGAGGAGACGGAGGTGACGGAGGCGACGACGTCCGTCCTCCTCGAGGCCGCGAACTTCGAGCCGATCGGCATCCTCGAGACCTCCGAGCGGCTCGCGCTCCGCACCGAAGGGTCGAACCGCTGGGAGAAGGGCGTCGACCCGCATCTCGCGGGACCGGCGGCGACGATGGCGACCCGGATGCTCGTCGAGCTCGCCGGCGCCCGCTGGACCGGCGCGACCGATGTGCAGGGCGAGCTGCCCGAGCCGGCGGTGATCGCGCTCCGTCCCGAGCGCGTGACCGAGGTCGTCGGCCTCGAGATCCCCGACCAGGAGCAGATCCTCGCCCGCATCGGCTTCGAGCGGCTCGGCGACCGCTACCGCGTGCCGACCTGGCGTGCGCGCGACGTGACGCGCGAGATCGACCTCGTCGAAGAGGTCTCGCGCTTCCGGATGGACGACATCCCCTTCACGCTGCCGCGCCGCGACGTCACCTTCGGGCGGCTGACCCGGTGGCAGCAGCTGCGGCGGGTCGCCGAGGACGTGCTCGTCGGCGCGGGCTACGCGGAGGCGTACACGCCGACGTTCGTGGCCGAGGGCGCGTACCGCCTGCCCGAGCCGCTCTCGAGCGAGGCCGCGGCGCTGCGCACCGC
>JBEQUF010000159.1:0-6437 GCA_040349295.1 Actinomycetota bacterium
GAGCCGCCCGTGCTGCCGATCCCGAGCGCGACGAACGACCCGCGGCGCCTCGCGATCGCCGCGGTCGTCGACGAGCTCGAGCGGCTCGGCGTCCCGTCCGGGTACCA
This sequence comes from Actinomycetota bacterium, assembly GCA_040349295.1. Taxonomy (GTDB): domain Bacteria; phylum Actinomycetota; class Thermoleophilia; order Gaiellales; family Gaiellaceae; genus Palsa-739. The sequence continues at coordinate 108 of JBEQUF010000159.1, forward strand.
GACGTTCCTCGTCGCCGGCGGCCTGCAGCGGCGGTTCGCGCAGCGCGACCTCGAGACGCTCGTGACGCCGGAGCTCGCCCGGCGCTTCCACGGCCAGGTCGTCGTGCACGACGTCGAGGATCCGGAGCTCGTCACCGTCGTCGACAACTCGCGGCCGCCGCTCCGCGTCAACCGCGCGCTCGCGGAGACCGACCTCGTGGTCGTCGTCTCGGCGGCCGAGACCGTGCTGCACGGCGGGCCGGCAGCGCTCCTCGCCGCGGCGGGCGCCGACGCGAACCGCGCCGCGGGCGCGTACTCGCTGCTCGAGACGACCGCCTCGCAGGGCTGGCACCTTGCGCTGACGCTCGAGCGCGCGCTGCTCGAGCGGGTGCCGCTGATCGGCGTGTCGCTCGTCCTGAACCATCCCGATCTCTCGGGCGCCTTCCGCGGCTACCCGTACGACCTCGACGCGGCGCAGCGCATTGCGCACTCGCCGCTCCGCTTCCTCTACGGCGCGGTGCCGGAGGGGCTGCGGCGGTCGCTCGTGCTGCAGTCGCTGCGCGCGACGTACGGCGTCGCGACGGCGATCGCCGGGCCACCGTCGGTCGCGCACGCGGAGGCGTTGCTCCGTGCGGTCGAGCATCGCCAGGCGTCGATGCCCGAGCCGGTCGACGCGATGGTGATCGGCATCCCGGCGGCGACGCCGTACCTGCCGCGCGAGCGTCCGAACCCGCTGCTCTCCGCGTACCTCGGGCTCGGGCTCGGCCTGCGGCTCTGGCGAGACGCGTTCCCGATCGCCGACGGCGGGACCGCGATCCTCGTCGGCAGCTTCGCGCGCGTGTTCGCGCATCCGACACAGCAGCCGTACCGCACGTTCTTCCACGCGACCTCACGCGGCGGTCGCGATCCGCGCACGCTCGCCGAAGCGGAACGCGCCGCGGCCGCGGATGCGCGGTCGATCGCCGACTACCGCGCCGGCCGCACCGTCCATCCGCTGCTCCCGTTCCGGGACTGGAACGGCTGCCAGCCGGCGCTCGGCCGGCTCGGGAACGTGCTCGTCGCGGGCGCCGCGGACGCCGAGGCGGTGCGGCAGCTCGGCTTCGTCCCGGTGCACGGCGTCGGCGCGGCGCTGCAGATGGCGCACGGGCAGGGCCACGAGCGGATCGGCGTCGTCCTCGCCCCGCCGTACTTCCCGCTCCGCGTTTCGTAGCTCGCGCGCGGGGCGCGCTCGCTGGGGAACGGAACTCCGCACGCCGGAGAGCGCGGTCTCCGGCGTGCTCCGTGCTCTCAGGCTCGTCCGGCTCGGGCCCGGCCAATGCCGCGCCGTCGGCAGGGGCTGCGACGACGCTCTCGGGGCGCGGATGCGTTCTTCCCAGCCCGCCAGCGGTACCGCCCAGCCGGAGGCTTCCGGCCGTCGGCCCGGCCCGCAGGCCGCGCCGACCCGGGGCATCGGTCAGCCCGAAGGAGCGAGCCTGACAGCACGGAGCGTGCGGGAGACCGCGCTCTCCCGCGCGCGGAGTTCCGCCTCCCAGCGAGCGAGCGCGCAGCGCGCGCGAGCTACAGCTCGCCGAGATACGTGCGCTTGACGTCGTCGTTCTGCGCGAGCTTCTTCGCGTCGTCGGCGAGAGCGACGGTACCCGTCTCGAGGACGTAACCGCGGTGCGCGACGTCGAGCGCCATCAGGGCGTTCTGCTCGACGAGCAGGATCGACGTGCCCTGCTTGTTCACCTCGACGATCGTGTCGAAGATCCGCTGGACGAAGATCGGCGCGAGGCCGAGCGACGGCTCGTCGAGCATCAGCAGCTTCGGCCGCGCCATCAGCGCCCGGCCGATCGCGCACATCTGCTGCTCGCCGCCGGACATCGTCCCCGCCTTCTGCGTCTTCCGCTCGGCGAGCCGCGGGAAGAGCGTGAACACGCGATCCATGTCCTCCTTGAACGCGTGCTTGTCCTTTCGCTGGAAGGCACCCATCTCGAGGTTCTCGACGACGGTCATGCGCGGGAAGAGCTTGCGGCCCTCCGGCGACTGCGCGATCCCCATGCCGACGATCTCGTGCGGCGAGACGTTCGTGATGTCCTTGCCCGCGAAGCGGATCGTCCCCACGCGCGGATGGTTCAGCCCGTTGATCGAGCGCAGCGTCGTCGACTTGCCGGCGCCGTTCGCGCCGATCAGCGTCACGATCTCGCCCTCGTCGACGGTGATCGAGATTCCCTTGAGGGCCTGGATCGACCCGTAGAACGTCTGCACCCCGTCGAGCTCGAGCAGCGCGGTCATGACGAGTGCCCCACTGCCGCCGCGCCGAGGTAGGCCTCGATGACGCGCTCGTTCTTCTGGATCTCCTGGGGCGTGCCCTCGGCGATCTTCTCGCCGTAGTCGAGGACGGTGACGCGGTCGGAGACGCCCATGACGACACGCATGTCGTGCTCGATGAGCAGGACGCTGAGGTCGCGGTCGTCGCGCAGCTTCGCGACGAAGTCGGTGAACTCGGCCGTCTCCTGCGGGTTCATGCCGGCAGTGGGCTCGTCGAGCAGCAGCAGCTTCGGCTGCGTCGCGAGCGCGCGCGCCACCTCGAGCCGGCGCTGGTCGCCGTACGACAGGTTGCGCCCGATGACCGCGTCGCGGCCACGCAGGTTGCAGAGCGCAAGCAGCTCGCGCGCGTGCTCGCGCGCCCCCTGCTCCTCGCGGCGCACGCGCGGCGTGCGGACGATCGCCTCGAACAGGTTGCCCTTCAGGCGCACGTGCATCCCGACGAGGACGTTCTCGAGCGCGGTCATGTTCTGGAACAGGCGGATGTTCTGGAACGTCCGGCCGATGCCGCGCTGCGTGTAGGCGTGCGGCGGCTTGTTCGTCATGCGCTCGCCGTCGAACCAGACGTCGCCCGCAGTCGGCCGGTAGACGCCGGTGAGCATGTTGAAGAACGTCGTCTTGCCCGCGCCGTTCGGGCCGATGAGCGAGACGATCGACCCGCGCGGCACCGTGAAGTCGACGTCGTCGTTGGCGACGAGCCCGCCGAACTCCTTGCGGAGCTGCTGCGTCTCGAGGAGCGCGTCAGGCACCGGCCGTCTCCGTGTCGTAGAGCGGCTCGTCGTGCACGCCCTCGTGCAGCTCGGCCGCCCGTCGCTGCGACGGGATGAGGCCTTCCGGCCGGAAGAGCATGACGACGACGATGATCACGCCGTAGATCCCGAACTCGTACAGCGGCACGTTGAGGTTCGTGTGGAAGTGGCTGTTGAACCACGCGCCGACGTTCGCGAGGCCCTCCCGGTCGAGGTAGGCGAGGAAGCAGGCGCCGAAGATGACGCCCCAGATGTTCCCCATCCCGCCGAGGATGACCATGCAGAGGATGAACACCGAGATGTTGAAGAAGAAGTCGTCCGGGAACGCGCCGCTCTTGTAGCTCGCGTAGTAGGCGCCGGCGACGCCGCCGAAGAAGGCGCCGGTCGCATAGGCCCACGTCTTCGTCCGCATCAGCGGGATCCCCATCGCCGCGGCGGCCGTCTCGTCCTCGCGGATCGCGATCCACGCGCGGCCGAGCCGCGAGTCGCGCAGCCGCATCGAGCAGAAGATCGTGATCCCGACCAGCACGATCGCCGTCCAGAGGAAGAGCGAGTCGAAGTTGGCGGCGTTGAGGTAGTTCGCAGGCAGGTGCAGGTTGTGCTGCGCCCAGTTGCCGAAGCCCGGGCCGTCGATCGGCGTGATGCCGCCGGTGCCGTTCGTCAGGTTGAAGCCCGTACCGAACAGGTTGTCGCCGTTCCGTGCGACCTGCGGCATGATCTCGCCGAAGCCGAGCGTCACGATCGCGAGGTAGTCGCCGCGGAGGCGCAGCGTCGGCAGGCCGATGATGACGCCGATGATCGCCGTCGCGATGCCCGCCATCAGGAGGACGAGCCAGATCGTGATGTGGTACCCGGTCCAACCGGGGAAGAGCCCGACGGCGCCGATGTCGAGGTGTTGCTTCGCAAACTGGTTCGACGCGAACCAGCCGGCCATGTAGGCCCCCATCGCGTAGAACGCGACGTAGCCGAGGTCGAGCAGGCCCGCGTAGCCGACGACGAAGTTCAGGCCGAGGGCCATCATCGAGAAGATGAGCATTACGACCACCGTCGACTGCTGCGGGAACGGGCCGAAGATCGGCAGCTGCGGCATCGAGGCGCCGTACCACGGGTAGCAGACGAAGATCCCGAGCACCGCGACCGGCACGAAGAACTTGCCGTACGGGATGCGGTTCCAGGCCGGGACGATCAGCAGCCCGATCACGGCGGCGAGCGCAAACGCCGTCGCCTTCCAGACGCCGAAGAGCGCGATCAGGATCAGCAGGATCGCCACCCACGTCGTCGTCTTGATCGCGCGGCGCTTCGTCGGCGAGAGCGCGAGCCAGCGCGGCTGCGTCAGCCCGGCCGCCCCGAGCGCGCGCCACCAGTAGGGCGAGATGCGCCGGCGCACGTCAGCCGCCTTCGGGTGTCCGCTCGCCGAGGAGGCCCTCGGGGCGGAAGACGAGGATCAGGATGAGAATCGAGAAGACGATCGACTCGGTCCAGTCGCTGCCGGGGGAATGCCAGCGCAGTCCCTCGTTGAACGCCTGGATGAAGCCGATGCAGAGGGCGCCGAGCACCGCGCCGGGCAGGTTGCCGATGCCGCCGAGCACGGCGGCGGTGAACGAGATCAGGCCGAGCGTGTAGCCGCTGTCGTAGCGGATCTGCCCGAAGTAGAGCGCGTAGACGAGGCCGCCGGTGCCGGCGAGGCCGCCGGCGATCAGGAAGGTGAACGAGATCGTCCGGTTGACGTCGATGCCCATCATCGCGGCGGCGTCGCGGTCCTGCGCGGTCGCGCGCATCGCCTTGCCCTGCTTCGTGCGCTGCACGAGATACATCAGCGCGAGCAGCACCGGCAGGGTGATCAGGACGACGATCAGCTTCTCCCACGTGTAGGTGATGCCGGCGACCGAGAACACGTTGCCCTTCGGCAGGACGTTCGGGAGCGCGGTGTAGCCCGGGCCCTTCCAGCCGATCGCGACGTCCTCGAGGATGAACGACATCCCGATCGCGGTGATCAGCGGCGCCAGTCGCGGCGCACCGCGGAGCGGCCGGTACGCGACGCGCTCGATCGACGCGTTGATCAGACCGCACGCCGCCATCGAGACGGCGAGGGTGCCGAGGATGGCGACGATCAGGAAGGCCGTCGACGAGTGCGTCGTCACGCCGAAGACGGACTCGATCATCGTCGCCGAGATGAGACCGCCGAGCATGAAGACGTCGCCGTGGGCGAAGTTGATCAGCTCGAGGATGCCGTAGACGAGCGTGTAGCCGAGCGCGACGAGCGCGTAGACCGCGCCGTTCGTCAGCCCGATGAACGCGATGTTCGTGAAGTACGCCGGGCCCTTCGTGAAGTTGATGATCAGCCAGACGACGAGGAGTGCCACGAGGAGCAGCGCGATCGTCGGCATGACGTACGACGCTGCGCTCCGGCGCGCCTTCGAAGGGGCGGTGGCGACTGTGGTGGCCATGTGCTCTAGGGGAGATACGACACCGGGGGAGGCGATGCCTCCCCCGGTGTCTCACTGCGTTCTCTGACCGCTACCCGCCGAGCAGGTTGGCGGTCGGGACGAGCGTCTTCACAGGGTTGAGGTTCTTGCCCTGCTGCTTGTAGATCGTGATCGCCAGCGCGTCCGTGTCGCCCGCGGTGTTGATCGAGAAGTTGCCGAGGACGCCGCCCGTGATGTGGGCGCCGAACACCGACTTCGTGATGCCGGCCCGGTCGCCCGCGTGCGCGGCGACGGCCTGCAGAGCGACGAGCATCGCCTGCGCGCCGTAGGCGGCGTACGGGTTCGGGGTTGCGCCGATCGACTTGCCGAACGACTTGACGAACGTGGCACCGAAGCCCGTCAGCGACTTCGGCGGCTGGCCGGCGACGCTGATGTACGCGCCATTGCCGACCGCACCGTTCGCGTTCGGGTCGGAGAAGCCGTCAGGCATCTGCAGCTGGATCTTGGGATCCACTGCCTTGATGTCCTGCATCAGCTTCGCGCCGTTGTTGCACGCGATGCCGCCGAGGAAGACGGCCTGCGCGCCCGACGCCTTGATCGTGTTCGCCAGAGCCTCGTAGGACGACGCCTTCGCGTCCCAGCCCTGGAAGCCGACGACCTTGATGCCGAGCTTCGCCGCCGCGTTCTTGTACGTCGTCGCGACGCCGAAGCCGTACGTCTGCTTGTCGTTCAGGACGAACACCTTCTTGAAGCCGAGCGACTGCGACCACAGCGCGTCCGCGGGGCCCTGGACGTCGTCGGTCGCGACGACGCGGGCGTAGTTGCGGACACCGGTCGGGTAGTACTTCTGCGGCTCGCCCGGATCCCAC
>JBEQUF010000166.1:0-9296 GCA_040349295.1 Actinomycetota bacterium
CTCCGCCTCGCGGGTCAGGCCGAGGAGCAGGTGCTCCGGCGCGATGAAGGCGTGGCCGGGCGCCCTCGCCTCGTCCTGCGCGAGGACCACGACCTGCCGTGCCGGCTCGCTGAATCGCTCGAACGTGTCAGTGCCTCCGCCGCTGACGGTACTCCGCCAGCCACGCCGCTGCACGCAATCCGATCCAGATCGGCGTCAGCACGACGTAGAAGAGGAAGTCGGCGACCACGATCAGCGACCACCAGACGAGCCAGTAGCGCAGCGGGACGTAGCCCTTGCGCGTCCGCCAGTCGGCCGGGCGCCTCATGCCGTCCGCCGCTCCTCGACGACGCGCAGGATCCGGTGCGCCGTCTCCTCGATCGACAGCTCGGAGATGTCGATCACGGGGCACCCGAGCTTGCGGTGGAGCGCCGTCGCCTCGTCGAGCTCCTCGTAGATCTCGAGCAATTCGGAGTAGTTCTTCGTCTTCACCGAGCCCATCGAGCGGGCGCGGACGCGGCGGATCTCCTGCAGGCGGTTCGGGTCGATCGTCAGGCCGACGATCTTCCAGCGGTCGATCCCGAACAGCTCCTTCGGCGGGTCGATCCCCTTCACGACGGGCACGTTCGCGACCTTGTGTCCGAGATAGCCGAGGTAGATCGAGAGCGGCGTCTTCGACGTGCGCGAGACGCCGACGAGGATGACGTCCGCCTCGCGCAGGCCCTGGCCGACGCCGTCGTCGAAGCGCACGGCGAACTCGATCGCCTCCATCCGCTTGAAGTAGGCCGAGTTGAGCGGCGGCCGCGAGCCCGGCAGCATCCGCGCGGCCTGGCCCGAGACGCGCGCGACGGCGTCGATCGGGTGGCCGAGCAGGTCGCAATAGTGGAGCTTCGCGCGGCGGCAGAGCGTCCGCATCGCGTCGCGCATCGACGGGTCGACGAGCGTGTAGACGACGACCGCGGGCCGGCCCTTCATCCGGTTGACGGCGACGTGGAGGTCCTCCTCGGATTCGACGCGGGGATGCCGGATCTCGACGAACTCCTGGTCCGGGAACTGCGCCTCGAGCGCCTGGACGAGCCGCGCGGCGGTCTCCCCCGTCGCGTCGCTGACGACGTGCAGCTCGACCGGGGTCACGGGCGCGAGGCTAGCTCGTGGACGGTGGCGCCGGTGAGCGTCACGAGGTCGGCCGGCGCGAGCTCGAGCTGGAGGCCCCGCCGGCCGCCGTTGACGAGGATCGTCTCGTGCTCGAGCGCCGAGCTGTCGACGTGGGTCGGCAGACGCTTGCGCATCCCGAGCGGGCTCGTCCCGCCGAAGACGTAGCCGGACGCCCGGTGCGCCTCGTCCTCGCGGGCGAGGCTCGCCCGCTTGCCGAGCGCCTTCAGGTCGAGCTTCGACGGCACCGGCAGGCACGCGACGTGGAGCGCGCCGTCGACGGAGACGACGAGCGTCTTGAAGACGCGCTCGGCCGGCAAGCCGAGCTTCTCGACCGCCTCGTCGCCGAACGACCCCGCGTTCGGGTCGTGCTCGTACTCGTGCAGCGCGAAGCGGACGCCGGCCCGTTCGACCGTTTGGATCGCAGGCGTTCCTGCCACGGCCGATACGGTACGGCTCCATGACGGACGTCACCATGGACAAGGTCGTCTCGCTGACCCGCCGCCGCGGGTTCGTCTTCCAGAGCTCGGAGATCTACGGCGGCATCGGCTCGACGTACGACTACGGCCACTACGGCGTCCTGATGAAGAACGAGATCCGGTCCGCGTGGCTGCGGGCGATGGTGCAGGAGCGGGACGACATCGTCGCCCTCGACTCGGCGATCATCCTCAATCCCAAGGTCTGGGAGGCATCGGGGCACGTGTCCGGCTTCACCGACCCGCTGGTCGACTGCCGCACCTGCAAGCTGCGCTTCCGGGCGGACAAGCTCGAGGACGCGCACTGCGGGAAGCGGCCGTCGAAGCGGCCGGGCGAGGACGTGCAGTGCGACCTGACCGAGGCGCGCCAGTTCAACCTGATGTTCCAGACGCAGGTCGGCGCGATGGAGGACGCGGCGTCGACGGCGTATCTGCGACCCGAGACGGCGCAGGGCATCTTCGTCAACTTCAAGAACGTGCTGCAGCTGGCGCGGCGGAAGCCGCCGTTCGGCATCGCGCAGACCGGCAAGTCGTTCCGCAACGAGATCACGCCCGGCAACTTCCTCTTCCGCGTCCGCGAGTTCGAGCAGATGGAGATGGAGTTCTTCGTGCCGCCCGCCGACGCGGAGCGCTGGTACGAGTACTGGATCGAGCAGCGGCTGAACTGGCATCTCGGGCTCGGGCTGCGCTCGTCGAACCTGCGCGTCCGCGAGCACACGGCCGAGGAGCGGTCGCACTACTCCTCCGGGACGTCGGACATCGAGTACCTCTATCCGATCGGCTGGCAGGAGCTCGAGGGGGTCGCGAACCGCGGCACCTACGACCTGACGCAGCACACGGAGCACTCGGGGACGAAGCTCGAGTACGTCGGCCAGGAGAACGAGCGCTACACCCCGGCCGTGATCGAGCCCGCGGTGTCGATCGAGCGGATCTTCGTCGCCCTCCTCTGCGACGCCTACGACGAGGAGGTCGTCGGCGAGCGCGAGCGGACGGTGCTGCGGCTGTCGCCGAAGGTCGCGCCGGTGAAGGCGGCCGTGCTCCCGCTGATCTCGCGCGACGAGGGCATGTCGACCCGGGCGAGGAATCTGTTCGAGGAGCTGCGCAAGCGGTTCTCCGTCGAGCATGATGATTCCGGCCAGATCGGCAGGCGTTACCGCCGGCAGGACGAAATAGGAACACCGTGGGCTTTCACGATCGACGAGCAGACGCTGGAGGACGAGACCGTGACCGTGCGGGAGCGGGATTCGCTCGCGCAGGAGCGGCTGCCGCTGTCCGGCGTGGCCTCATGGCTCTCGGATGCGCTGGAGCGGCCCTGGCAGCCGCGGGCTGCGGACTGACCAACAGCTCGACGAAGATCGAGACGACGACGGTGACGCGCACCGTCACGCACACCGTGACGACGGGCGCTGCGACGACGTCCACGACGACTGCCTCCGCGGCGCCGTGTCAGGCATCGGACATGTCCGCGTCCTTCGCCGCCGAGCCCGGCAGCGCCGGCGCCGGCAACATCGTCTACAAGCTGACCCTCACGAACACCTCGTCGTCGCCCTGCACCGTCGGCGGCCTGCCGCAGGTGCAGCTGCAGGATTCGAACCACAAGAACCTGCCGACGAAGGGGACCGCGCAGTTCCCGGGCGCGAACGAGCCGGTGGTGACCGTGGCGCCGAGCGGGACGGCGATCTCGGAGGCGCGCTTCTCCCCCGACGTCAACGGCGTCGGCGAGAGCTCGAACCCGTGCGAGCCGAAGGCCTACGTCCTCGTCGTCAGCCTCGGCGGCGGCACCGTGAGCGCGAACATCGACCCGCCGACGAGCGTCTGCTCGCACGGGCAGCTGCAGCTCACCACGTACTCGGCGCCGTAGCCCTTCCGGCCCTGCCCCCGGTCGGGGCCATGCCTCGCAACGTGGTTGCCGGACATGTCCCCGACGGGTTCGAGGGCCGAGGGAAAGAGCCGTGCGCCATGCCGGTACGGCACGGCGCACGGCGGTTGCTCTACGCGTAGGCAGGCACGAGCATGCGCTCGGCCAGCTCGACCAGACGGGTCGAGTAGCCCCACTCGTTGTCGTACCAGGCGATCACCTTCACCTGCGTGCCGTCGATCACGGCCGTGAGCGGCGCGTCGACGATCGACGAGAACGGGGACTTGACGATGTCGGAGGACACCGTCGGCCGCTCGCTGTACTGGAGGACGCCCTCGAGCGGGCCCTCGGCGGCGGCGCGGAACGCAGCGTTGATCTCCTCGACCGTCGTCGCCCGCCCGGTCTCGATCGTCAGGTCGACGATCGAACCCGTCGGGATCGGCGTGCGGACGGCGAAGCCGTGCAGCTTGCCGGCGAGCTGCGGCAGGACGAGACCGATCGCCTTCGCGGCGCCGGTCGACGTCGGCACGAGGTTGCAGGCAGCCGCGCGGGCGCGGCGCAGGTCCTTGTGCGGCGAGTCGACGAGCCGCTGGTCGCCCGTATAGGCGTGAATCGTCGTCATCAGGCCGTGCTTGATGCCGACGGTCTCGTCGAGCACCTTGGCGACCGGCGCGAGGCAGTTCGTCGTGCACGAGGCGTTCGACACGACCGCCATCGTCTCGGGGTCGTACGCCTCGAAGTTGACGCCGAGGACGATCGTCGCGTCCGCGTCGGGGGACGGCGCGGAGACGATCACCTTCGCGGCGCCGGCGGCCAGATGCTTCGCCGCCTCGGCGCGGGACTTGAACTTGCCGGTGCACTCGAGCACGACCTCGACGCCGAGCTCGTCCCACGGCAGCTCGGAGGGCTCGCGCTCGGCGAAGACGGGAATGCGATGCCCGTCGACGACGATCGCGCTCTCCTCGCCGATCACCTCGGCCGGGAACGCGCCGTAGACGGTGTCGTGGGCGAGCAGCTCGGCGAGCTGGTCCGCCGGTGCCACGTCGTTGATCGCGACGAGCTCGAACGGGCCGCCGCTCTCGAACGCGGACCGGAACGCAGCACGCCCGACCCGGCCGAAGCCGTTGATCGCAACGCGTGTCATGGTTGGCTCTCCTCTCGTTAAGCGTGGACGTGCAGCGCGGCGCCGTCCACGCGCAGCACGAGCTCCGGCAGCTCGTGTGCCCGCAGCCAGCGCCTGGTCGTGTCGACGACCGCGTCGAGGTGGTCCTCGTCATCGTCGAGCTCGATGTGCCACACGCCGTGGCTGCCGATGGCGAGCGGGTAGAAGCGCTTCAGCTCGTCCTCGAGCTGGAAGGCGCTCGCTCGGTCGGGCATCTCGATCTCGAGATGGATCGCCACGCGGAGAGCATCTTTGTCCCACGAGCGTCGAGCGTCGGGGAAACCCCGCAATCAACATCGGCCGGCCCCCTGATTCGGCAGGGCGCCGCACGGTCGAAGCTCTCCCTATGCCCACTGCGCTCCCCGAAGAGCTCCGCCCGCCGCTGACGCCGGGCGAGGCCCTTCTCGAGGCGGACCGCTGCCTGGCCTGCGGCGAGACCCATGCACAGGCACCGTGCATGCTCGCCTGCCCGGCCGGCGTCGACGTCCCCCACTTCGTCGAGTCACTCGCAGGCGGCGACACGGACGACGCCTCGCGGACGATCCTCGCGCGCAACATCCTCGGCGCCTCGTGCGCCCGCGTCTGCCCGGTCGAGGTGCTCTGCCAATCGGCGTGCGTCCTCGATCCGCCGATCGAGATCGCGCGGTTGCAGCGCTTCTCGCTCGACCAGTCTCCCGCGACCCCGCACCGGCTGCGCCCGAAGGCGCCGTCGAACGGCCGCCGCATCGCCGTGATCGGCGCCGGTCCGGCCGGGATGGCGTGCGCCGGCGAGCTCTCGCTGCGTGGCTACGCCGTCGAGCTCTACGACGAGCGCCAGGAGTCCGGCGGCCTCGTCCGGTTCGCGATCGCCCCCTACCGGATCGAGCGCGAGCCGCTGCCGAACGAGCTGCTGCTGCTGCACGAGCTCGGCGTCGAGATCCATCTCGGCCACACCGTCGGCGAGAACGAGCTCGAGATCCTCACCGAGCGCTGCGACGCCGTCTTCCTCGGCATCGGCGCCGGCCCCGACAGCGACGTGCACTACGACAACGACGGGCTCGAGGGCGTCTGGAACTCGCTCGACTTCATCGAGCTGCTGAAGTCCGGCACCCCGCCCGAGGTCGGTCGCCGGGTCGTCGTCGTCGGTGGCGGGAACACCGCGATCGACGTCGCACGCGAGGCGCTCCGCCTCGGCGCCGACGACGTCACGCTCCTCTATCGCCGCACCCGCAAGGAGATGCCGGCGTATCCGCACGAGGTCGACGAGGCCGCCGAGGAAGGCATCCACTTCCAGTGGCTCGCGACGCCCAAGCGGATCATCGGCAACGGGCGGATCACCGGCGTCGAGTGCGTCCTGATGGCGCTCGGCGAGCCGGACGAGTCCGGCCGCCGCCGCCCGCAGCCGCTCGAGGGCAGCGAATTCGTCATCGAGTGCGATACGCTCGTCCGCGCGATCGGCCAGGCAGGCCCGCAGATCGCGATCGACGGGGAGTTCCGCACCGAGAACCCGAAGGTGTTCGCCGGCGGCGACGCCGTCAACGGCGGCAACAGCGCCGTCGAGGCGGTCCGCATGGGCCGCGACGCAGCCGAGGCGATCGACAGGTGGCTGGCATGAGCGACCTCGTCGAGATCCGCTGGCATGCACGCGCCGGCCAGGGCGCGAAGACCGCGGCGCACCTGCTCGCGATGGGCTTCCTGCGGAGCGGCTCGTACTCGCAGGCCTTCCCGGAGTACGGCCCCGAGCGCCGCGGCGCCCCGCTGCGCGCGTTCACGCGGGCGTCGTCGGAGCCGATCCGCCGCCACGACTCCGTCACGACGCCGAACCTCGTCTGCGTGCTCGAGCCCTCGCTCCTGCACGAGGTCGACGTCGCCGACGGCCTGGCTGAGAGCGGCCGCGTCCTCGTGGCCGACGAGACCTTCCCGCAGCGCGACGTCAACCTCGCGATGCTCGGCGCGGCCGCCCGCGTGCTCGGCGCCCCGTCGCTCGACGTGCTCGCGACCGCGACCGTCGAGGTGCTCGGCAAGAAAGTCGACGCGGAGACCATCCGCACCGCGCTCCAGGAGGGATACGAATGGGCGAGCTGAGCTGGACCGTCGATCCGCGCACCGCGCCGCGTCCCCGGACCGGCGGCTGGCGCACGGGCGTCAAGCCCGAGATCGAGCTCTCGAAGTGCATCGACTGCCTGGTCTGCTGGCTCTACTGCCCCGACTCGGCGATCGAGCTCGACGGCACGGCATTCAAGGGGTTCGACTACGACGTCTGCAAAGGCTGCGAGATCTGCGCCGAAGTCTGCCCGGAAGACGCGATCACGATGGTGGCCGAATGACACTCGAGCTCCTCACCGGCGGCGAGGCCGTCGCACATGCGATGCGCCAGATCGACCCGGACGTCGTGCCGGCGTACCCGATCACCCCGCAGACGCCGATCATCCAGAACTTCGCCAAGTTCGTCGCCGACGGCAGCGCGCACGGCGAGCTGATCGACGTCGAGTCGGAGCACTCCGCGATGAGCGCCGCGATCGGCGCCGCGCTCGCGGGCGCCCGCACGATGACGGCGACCTCCTCGCAGGGTCTCGCGCTGATGGCCGAGGTCGTCTACCTCGCGGCCTCGATGCGGGCGCCGATCGTGATGGCGCTCGGCAACCGCGCGCTCTCCGGCCCGATCAACATCCATTGCGACCACTCCGACTCGATGCTCGTGCGCGACTCCGGCTGCGTGCAGCTCTTCGCCGAGAGCGCGCAGGAGGCGTACGACCTGATGGTCATGGCGCCGCGCATCGCCGAACATCCCGACGTCCTCCTCCCCGTCTTCGTCTGCCTCGACGGCTTCACGATCACGCATTCGGCCGAGGCGGTCGAGCTGCTGCCGGACGAGCACGTCCGCCGTTTCGTCGGCGAGTATCGGATTCCGCATGCCGTCCTCGACGTCGCCGATCCGGTGACGCAGGGGCCGTTCGCGATGCCCGACGTCTACTTCGAGTTCCGCGTGCAGCAGGCACAGGCGCTCGAGCGGGCGATGGACGTGTTCAAGCACGTCGCGGGCGAGTTCCGCGAGCTGTCCGGCCGGTCGTACTCGTCGGTCGAGTCCTACCGCGTCGAGGATGCGGAGCAGGTGATCGTCGCTCTCGGCTCGACGGCCGGGACGATCAAGGATGCCGTCGACGATCTCGAGCATGCAGGACTCGTCAAGCTGACGACGTTCCGTCCCTTCCCGGCGGCCGACCTGCGTCGCGCGCTGGCCGGTGTCGAGCACGTGATCGTGCTCGACCGTGCCGACTCCCCAGGCGGAACACCCCCACTGCATGCCGAGGTCGCCGCGGCGCTCTACGGCAGCGGGTCGGAGCTGGTCGGGCACGTGTACGGGCTCGGCGGGCGCGACTTCCATCCCGAGGACGCCGTCTCGCTGTTCGCGGGCGAGCGAGAGGAGGCGGCATGGCTCGTCTGAAGCAACTCGTCCGCAATCAGAACGGCGTGCCGCCGCTGCGCGGCGGGCATGCGCTCTGCCAGGGCTGCGGCGTCCCGATGGTCGTTCGCGTCGTGCTCAGTACGATCCAGCGGCCGACGGTCGTCGTCAACGCGACCGGCTGCCTCGAGGTCGCGACGACGCGCTACCCCACCACTGCGTGGAACGTCCCCTGGCTGCATGTGGCCTTCGAGAACACCGCGGCCGTCGCGAGCGGCGTCGAGGCCGCACAGCGTGCCCTCGCCCGCCGGCACGCGCTGCCGGCCGACGAGGAGGTCGCGGTCGTGTGCTTCGCCGGCGACGGCGGGACGTACGACATCGGCATGCAGGCCCTCTCGGGCGCACTCGAGCGCGGTCACCGCTTCCTCTTCGTCTGCTACGACAACGAGGCGTACATGAACACGGGCGTCCAGCGCTCCGGCGCGACGCCGTACGGCGCCTCGACGACGACGAGCCCCTCCGGCAAGGAGAGCTGGGGCAAGGCGCAGCGGCGCAAGGACATGACGGCGATCGCCGTCGCCCACCACGTGCCGTACGTCGCGCAGGCCTGCTCGGTGCACTGGGACGACCTCTCGCGCAAGGTCGAGAAGGCCGTCGCGGCCGACGGCCCGTCGTTCATCAACGTCCTCACCGACTGCCCCGTCGGCTGGGGCCACGAGCCTCGCCTCGCACCCCGGTTGCTGGACGCGGCGGTCGAGTCGAAGTTCTGGCCGCTCTACGAGGTCGTCGACGGCCAGTATCGAGTCACGTACGAGCCGACGCGCGAGGTCGACGTCGCCGAGTGGCTGAAGCCGCAGAAGCGCTTCGGGCACCTGAACGACGAGCACATCGCCGAGATCCGCGTGCAGATCGACGCCGACTGGCACGAGCTGCTCGCCCGCTCCGCCTAGGACACCAGGGCCGCTGTACCCGGGTTGCAACCGAGTTGCAACCCGGTTACAGGTGCAAATCGGACGGGAACGAGACGGCTCCGTCCCCAACCCCGCGAGCGGAAAGCGACGCGAAGCGGAGCGGGCGAAGCGGGAATTCAGCAGATGCGCGGCAGCGGGTCGCCGACGAGCATGTCGACGATCCGGGTGCCGCCGAACGGCGTGCGCGCGAGGACGAGCGGCACGTCGTCCGTGCGCAGCTCGCCGATGTCCGCCGCAGCGGGCCCGAGCTCCCAGAGCGCGGCGTCGGCCTGCTCCGGTGCGACGACGGCGACGAGCTTGCCCTCGTTCGCGACGT
>JBEQUF010000173.1:0-3656 GCA_040349295.1 Actinomycetota bacterium
GGGATCCCGACACGCGGGACGCACGCTCGTCGTGATCGCCCTGCACGGAACTGGAGGGCTTCGACAACTAGCCTCTGACGGGTGACGCAGACCGACCAGACCGCGACGCCCACTCCTGCGACCGGAGCACCCCGCACGACGGCAGGCCGGCTCGCGGAGCTCGAGGCGCGTCGCGACCGCATCGGTGCCGCCGAGCAGGTCGCCGCCGAGAAGCAGCACGCGCGCAGCAAGAAGACCGCCCGCGAGCGCATCGACGCCCTGCTCGACCCGGGCTCGTTCACCGAGCTCGACGCGCTCGTGCGCCACCGCTCGACGAACTTCGGCCTCGAGAAGCGGCGCGTCGAGGGCGACGGTGTGGTCGTGGGCCACGGGACCGTCGACGGCCGTCCGGTCGCGGTCTACTCGCAGGACTTCACGGTCTTCGGCGGGAGCCTCGGCGAGGTGCACGGCCAGAAGATCGCGAAGGTGATGGACCTCGCGCTGCGCACGGGCGTGCCGCTCGTCGGCATCAGCGACGGCGGCGGCGCGCGCATCCAGGAGGGCGTCGCGGGCCTGACGCAGTTCGCCGAGATCTTCCGCCGCAACGTCGCGGCGAGCGGCGTGATCCCGCAGATCAGCCTCATCCTCGGGCCGAGCGCGGGCGGCGCGGTGTACTCCCCCGCGCTCACCGACTTCATCGTCATGGCCGACGGCACGTCGAACATGTTCATCACGGGCCCGGACGTCATCCGCGCGGTCACGGGCGAGGACGTCGGCTTCGAGGAGCTCGGCGGCGCGGCGACGCACAACACGCGCTCGGGCGTCGCGCACTACATGGCGTCCGACGAGGACGACGCGATCGACTACGTCCGGTCGCTGCTCGCCTACCTGCCGCAGAACAACCTCACCGACCCGCCGACGTACGCGCACGAGGCGGGCCTCGAGCCGACGGCCGAGGACGAGGCGCTCGACACCCTCGTGCCCGACAGCGACACGCAGCCGTACGACATGCGGACGGTCGTCGAGACCGTGCTGGACGACGGCGTGCTGCTCGAGGTCCAGCAGCTGTACGCGGGCAACGTCATCGTGGGCTTCGGCCACGTCGAGGGCCACCCCGTCGGGATCGTCGCGAACCAGCCGCAGCAGATGGCCGGCACGCTCGACATCAACGCCGCCGAGAAGGCCGCGCGGTTCGTGCGGACGTGCGACGCGTTCAACCTCCCGGTGCTGACGTTCGTCGACGTGCCCGGGTTCCTGCCCGGCACCGACCAGGAGTGGAACGGCATCATCCGGCGCGGCGCGAAGCTCATCTACGCGTACGCCGAGGCGACGGTCCCGCTCGTCACGGTCATCACGCGCAAGGCGTACGGCGGCGCGTACATCGTCATGGGGTCCAAGCAGCTCGGCGCCGACGTGAACCTCGCGTGGCCGACCGCGCAGATCGCCGTCATGGGCGCGGGCGGCGCGGTGAACATCCTGCAGCGCGGTGCGCTCAAGAAGGTCGGTGACGAGGGCGGCGACGTCGAGGCCGAGCGCCGGCGCCTGACGGCCGAGTACGAGGACGCCATCGTCAACCAGTGGGACGCCGCGGACCGTGGTTACGTGGACTCCGTGATCGCCCCCTCGCAGACCCGCGCCGAAATCACCAAGGCGCTGCGCCTGCTCCGCACCAAGCGCGCGAGCCTGCCGCCCAAGAAGCACGGGAACATCCCACTGTGAGGACGCCTCTGTGACCGAGTCCCACTTCCACGAGCACGACGACGACGAGCACGGCGCGCACAGCGCCGAGCCGCTGGCCGGCGTCGACGCCGGCCCGCTGCACGACGCGGTCGCGATGCTCGCCGCCGCGCTGCACACGTACGTCGACACCGCGGTGGGCGTGCGCGCCGAGTTCGGGTCGCAGGAGGCGGACGAGGACCCGCGCGTCCTTGCCGTCGAGGCCGAGATCGGCTCGCTCAACGCGCGGCTCTACGACGCGCTGCACGAGACGCTCGGCCTGCACGCCGACCTCACGGGCATGTCGTGGGACGACGGCGAGGAGGGCGACGCCGACGCGCCGCCGAGCGCGATCCAGGCGGACACGTTCCACCTCGGGTTCGTCGTCGGGCCGCCGACCGGCACGAGCGACCTGTCGCTCGACGGCGTGCTGGACCTGGTCGACGCGAGCGGCGCGGAGATCGCGCAGCAGCTCGTCGACGCGGGCTACGAGGTGGCCGAGTGGGGCGTCTCGCGCGGCGGCCCGGTGCTGTTCGGCGACGAGGACGACGAGGACGACGAGGACGGCTACGACGACGGCCCGGACGAGGACGGCGAGCGATGAGCGACCAGCCGCACGTCCAGGTCGTCCGCGGCGAGCCGGACGACGTCGAGCTCGCGGCGCTCGTCGCGGGCCTCGTCGCGGCGTCGTCGGCCGGCGGCGCCGACGACTGGGCCGAGCGCCCGGCCGACGGGTCCGCGTGGGTGTCGCGCCGGCACGGCGTGCGGCCCTCGGGCTGGCGCACCGGGCCCGACGCGTGGCGCTGGAGCCTGCGCGGCTGACGCGGTCGGCTGCTCGGGTGCGCGATTGCTACTGCCCGGTAAGGTCTGCCGGGTGACGACGACGCACGAGACCCCCTCCCCTCGCGCCGCGACCGCCATCGACGCGGTCGCCGACGCCCACGTCGAGAAGTACGCCACGCTCGACCCCGTGTCCGCGACGGGCATGGGCATCGCGAGCCACGACCACGAGATGACGGACTTCTCCCCCGCCGGCTACGCCGCGCGCGCGGACCTCGCCCGCGCGACGCTCGCCGCGCTCGACGGGCTCGCGCCCGCCGACGAGATCGACCGCGTGACCCTCGCCGCGATGCGCGAGCGCCTGGGCCTCGAGGTCGAGCTCGACGAGGCCGGCGAGCCGCAGCGAGAGCTGAACAACATCGCGTCGGTGGTCCAGCTGCGGGACGTCTTCGACATCATGCCGACGGGCACGCCCGACCACTGGTCGAACATCGCGGCGCGCCTCAACGCGCTGCCCGACGCGCTCGGCGGGTACGTCGAGTCGCTGCGGTCCTCGGCGTCGCAGGGCCGCGTGGCCGCCATCCGCCAGGTCGAGGAGGCCATCCGCCAGGCCGACGAGCTCGCCGACCCGGCGTCCTCGTTCTTCACCACGTTCGTCACGGGCCCCGACACCGACGCGGCGCTCGACGACTCGGCGTCGTGCTCGCTCGTGCGGGCCGAGCTCGAGCGCGGCGCCTCCGCGGCGCGCCAGGCGTACGCGGACCTCTCGCGGTTCCTGCGCGACGAGCTCGCGCCCCAGGCCCCCGCCGCCGACGGCGTCGGCCGCGAGCGGTACGGCCTGCTCTCGCGCACGTTCCTCGGCGCGACCGTCGACCTCGACGAGACCTACCAGTGGGGCCTCGAGGAGCTCGCGCGCGTCGTCGCCGAGCAGGAGGCCGTCGCCGCGCAGATCGCCGGTCCGGGCGCGACGGTCGAGCAGGCCGTCGCGGTCCTCGACCAGGACCCGGCCCGCCGGCTCGAGGGCACCGACGCGCTGCGCCGCTGGATGCAGGAGACGTCCGACGCGGCGATCGCCGCGCTCGACGGCGTGCACTTCGCGATCGCCGAACCGCTCCGCACGCTCGAGTGCCGCATCGCGCCGACGCAGAACGGCGGCATCTACTACACGGGTCCGAGCGACG
>JBEQUF010000139.1:0-10921 GCA_040349295.1 Actinomycetota bacterium
GTCTCGGTGACGAGCAGATCGCCGGCCTGGAACTCGATGTCGTGCGCGATCGCGTGCGCCCAGGAGCTCCGCTTGCCGATCTGGCCGCGCCAGCCGGCCTTGACGCCGTCCGCGGAGCCGAGCTGCCCGTAGTCGCCCGCCTTCAGCATCGCCAGCGTCGCCTCGCGCTGCACCTCGAGCGAGACCTCCGCCTCGGTCCGCCCCACGCGCGTCCGCTCCTGCAGCAGCCGGTGCGCATACGCGCACCAGCGCGCGCTCTCGCGGATCAGCTCGATCTCGGCGGGCGACTTGATCCGCATGAACGACTCGATCGTCTCGCCGAGCAGCTTGACGCGCGCGCCCGTCACCTCGGAGAGCGAGGGGCCGGCGTAGCCGAGGATGCCTGGGTAGCCGTCGTTGTCGGCGCCGAGCCCCGGTCGCACGCCGAGCAGCTTCTTCAGCACGAGCATCGGGTGCTCGGGGCCCGGGTACTCGGGATACGACTCGATGCGGTCGAAGGTCGCCTCCGCCCGCGTGCGCTCGACCTCGAACTCGGGGACGAAGACGAACGACTCGCCGCCGGGCAGCTCGACGTAGGCGATCGGGCGCTCGTTCGACAGGAACGCGAAGTCGGTGAAGTAGCGGATCGCGTCCGGGGTGAAGAGCACATAGCCGTCGGGCGCGTGCTCGCGGAGCCGCTCCCGCCGCTGCGCGAGCTCGTCTGTCGATATCCGCTCTGCCATTACCGGGTCTGCGGGAAGCCGAGGTCGACCTTCGACGTCGCGGGGTCGGGCCAGCGCGAGGTGACGACCTTGCCGCGCGTGTAGAACTCGATCCCCTCCGGGCCGTAGATGTGGCGGTCGCCGAAGAGCGACGCCTTCCAGCCGCCGAACGAGTAGTAGGCGACCGGCACCGGGATCGGCACGTTGATGCCGACCATGCCCGCCTGCACGTCGAACTGGAACTGGCGGGCGACGCCGCCGTCGCGCGTGAAGATCGCCGTCCCGTTGCCGAACGGGTTCTCGTTCACGAGCCGAACGGCCTCGTCGTAGGTGCCGACGCGCGTCACGCCGAGCACCGGGCCGAAGATCTCGTCCTCGTACGCCTTCATCCCGGGCGAGACGTTGTCGAGGAGCGACGGCTTGAGGAAGAAGCCCTCGGCCGGCGCGCCCTCGCGACCGTCGACGAGCACCGTCGCGCCCTCGGCGGTCGCACCCTCGACGTACGAGGCCACCTTGTCGCGATGCTCGCGGGTGACGAGCGGCCCCATCTCCGACGACGGATCCATGCCGTCGCCGACCTTCACCTTCGGGATGCGCTCCTTGATCGCGTCGATCAGCGGCGTCGCGACGTCGCCGACCGCGACGACCTGCGAGACGGCCATGCAGCGCTCGCCGGCCGAGCCGTACGCGGCCGACACGGCGGCGTCCGCCGCCATGTCGATGTCGGCGTCGGGCAGCACGATCATGTGGTTCTTCGCCCCGCCGAGCGCCTGGCAGCGCTTGCCACGCGCGGTCGCCGTCTCGTAGACGTAGCGCGCGATCGGCGTCGAGCCGACGAACGACACCGCGGCGATCTCCGGATGCTCGAGCACCGCGTCGACGGCGACCTTGTCGCCGTGCACGACGTTGAAGACGCCGTCCGGCACACCGGCCTCCTTCAGCAGCTCGGCCGTCCACACCGAGGCCGACGGATCCTTCTCCGACGGCTTCAGCACGAACGTGTTCCCGCAGGCGAGCGCCGGCGCCCACATCCACATCGGCACCATCGCCGGGAAGTTGAACGGCGTGATGCCGGCGACGACGCCGAGCGGCTGCCGGATCGAGTACACGTCGATGCCGGTCGACGCCTGCTCGGAGTACTCCGACTTGAGCAGGGTCGGGATGCCGCAGCAGTACTCGATCACCTCGAGCCCGCGCGTCACCTCGCCGATCGCGTCCGAGAGCACCTTGCCGTGCTCGGCGACGAGCAGCTTCGCGACCTCCTCGCGGCGCTCGTGCACGAGCTCGCGGATGTTGAAGAAGAGCTCGGCGCGGCGCGCGAGCGACACGGTGCGCCACTCCGCGAACGCAGCCTTCGCCGCCTGGACGGCGGCATCGACCTCCTCGATCGTCGCCAGGTCGACCTCGGCGCTCTGGCGGCCGGTCGCGGGGTTGTACACCGCGCCCTTGCGGCCCGACCCGCCGGCGACGCTGCGGCCGCCGATCCAGTGGTTGATCTGCTTGAGCGCCTGCTGCGCGGGGGCTTCCAGAGTCTCTGTCATGGGGAGTAGCGTAACTCCCGTGACGATCGGTCTCGACGAGCTGGGGCTCGCCGCACGCAACCACGGCATGCCCCTCGAGATGCTGCGCGAGCCGATCACGCCGCTCGGCCTCCACTACCTCCTGATCCACTTCGACATCCCCGAGCTCCGCGACTTCCGGCTCGCCGTCGGCGGGCGGTCGTTCTCCCTCGAGGAGCTGCAGGCGCGGGAGCGGCTGACCGTGCCGGTGACGCTCGAGTGCGCCGGCAACGGCCGCGCGCTCCTCGACCGGCACGAGCCGAGCCAGCCGTGGCTGAACGAGGCCGTCGGCACCGCCGAGTGGACGGGCACGCCGCTGGCCCCGCTGCTGCGCGAGACCGGACTCGCCGAGGGCGCGCTCGAGATCGTCTTCACGGGCGCCGACCGCGGCTTCCAGGGCGGCGTCGAGCACGCCTACGCGCGGTCGCTGCCGGTCGCCGAGGCGCTCCGCGACGACGTCCTCCTCGCGTACGAGATGAACGGCCGGCCCCTGCTGCCGCAGCACGGCGCCCCGCTGCGCCTGGTCGTCCCGGGCTGGTACGGGATGACGCACGTGAAGTGGCTGACGTCGATCGCCGCGACCGACGTCGAGTTCGACGGCTGGCAGCAGGCCGAGGCGTACCGGATCGACGGCGTGCCGGTGCAGCGGATCGAGCCGCGCGCGCTGCTCGTGCCGCCGGGCATCCCGGACTTCCTCTCCCGCGACCGCTTCGCCGCGCCCGGCGCGCACGAGATCGTCGGGCGCGCCTGGTCGGGCTACGCGCCGATCGAGCGCGTGGAGGTGTCGGTCGACGGCGGCGACTGGCAGCCGGCGCGGCTCGAGGCGCAACCGGGCGACTACGCCTGGGTCGGCTGGCGCTGGACGTGGCACGCGGAACCCGGCGAGCACGAGCTTCGCTGTCGCGCCACCGACGCGTCCGGGCGCACGCAGCCGGAGGTCGCCGGCTGGAACCACGGCGGATACTGCAACAACGCGATCCAGCGGGTCCGCGTTAAGGTCTAGCCATGGCCACGATCGAGACGAATCCCCAGCTCGGACAGCAGGTCGTCGCGGACGCGAAGCAGTACGTCCTCCACTCCTGGTCGGTCCAGGACGCGCTCAATCCGATCGCCGTCGCCGGCGCCGAGGGTCGCCACTTCTGGGACTACGAGGGCAAGCGCTACCTCGACTTCGCGTCGCAGCTCGTCAACGTCTCGATCGGGTATGGGCATCCGAAGATCGTCGCCGCGATCAAGGAGCAGGCGGAGAAGCTCGCGACGATCGGCCCGCCGATGGCGACCGAGCCGCGCTCGACGCTCGCGCGCCTGCTGAGCGAGGTGACGCCCGGCGACATCTCGATGGCCTTCTTCACGAACGGCGGCGCCGAGGCGAACGAGAACGCGATCAAGCTCGCGCGCTGGTACACGGGCCGGCAGAAGATCGTCGCGCGCTACCGCAGCTACCACGGTGCGACCGCCGGCGCGATCACGCTGACCGGCGACCCGCGCCGCTGGGCGGCCGAGCCGGGGATCGGCGGCGTCGTGCGGATGTTCGACCCGTACACGTACCGCTGCCCGGCGGGCCATCCCGATCCGTGCCCGGTCTGCGCGGGTGGGCCACACCTCGAGGAGATCCTCCAGTACGAGGGGCCGCACACCGTCGCCGCCGTCATCCTCGAGACGGTCACCGGCACGAACGGGATCATCGTCCCGCCCGACGGCTACCTGCAGTCGATCCGCGAGGTCTGCGACAGGTACGGCATCCTGCTGATCGCCGACGAGGTGATGGCCGGGTTCGGCCGCACCGGCAAGTGGTTCGCCGTCGACAACTGGGACGTCGTCCCCGACATCATCACGATGGCGAAGGGCATCAACTCGGGCTACGTGCCGCTCGGCGCGATGGCGATCCGCGAGCCGATCGCAGCGTGGGTGCGCGACAAGATGTTCGCGGGCGGCCTCACGTACAGCGGCCATCCGCTCGCCTGCGCGTCCGCGGTCGCGTCGATCGAGGCCTTCCGCGAAGAGGGCATCGTCGAGCAGTCTGCTGCGAACGGCGAGATCTTCGCCGAGAAGCTGCACGCGCTGGCCGCGAAGCATCCGTCGATCGGCGAGGTGCGCGGCCTCGGCACGTTCTGGGGCCTCGAGCTCGTGAAGAACCGCGAGACGCGCGAGCCGCTCGTGCCGTTCAACGGCTCCGGCGATG
Source organism: Actinomycetota bacterium (assembly GCA_040349295.1). Classification (GTDB taxonomy): domain Bacteria; phylum Actinomycetota; class Thermoleophilia; order Gaiellales; family Gaiellaceae; genus Palsa-739. The sequence goes on from JBEQUF010000139.1 coordinate 4,443, forward strand.
CTGCGGCGCCCGTCGCGCGCATGACGAAGGCGGCGCTCGAGCGCGGTCTCTACCTCATGACGCACTGGAACGTCGTCATGGTCTGCCCGCCGCTGACGATCACGCGCGAGGAGATCGACGAAGGCCTCTCCGTTCTCGACGATGTCCTGTCGATCGCGGATGAGTACTACACCGCCTGACCTCGTCGACTTCGCCGAGGCGCCGAGCTGGTTCCTGGAGTCGCGGCCGGGCCGCGTCGTCCGCGTCGACGACCGGTTCGCACTCTGGGCCGACCTCGGGCGCACGTATGCGGCGGTCGAAGGGATCCGGCTGCGCGAGGACCAGCTCGCCGGCGCGATCGCCGACGTCGACGCGTTCCTGCACGAGACCGGCACGCTGATCGCGTCGTGGTGGTTCTGCGAGCGCTCGACGCCGGACGAGGCGGCGTGCATCGCGGCCGGCCTCGAGAAGGACGAGAAGGACTACGTCAACACGGCGATGCTCCTCACCGAGGAGCCGCCCTCGGTCGACGGCGTCGAAGCGCGCCGGGTGGCGACCTTCGAGGAGTACGTCGACGCACGCCTCGTCCAGCGGTCGTCCTTCCCGACGATGCGAGACGCCGACTTCGAGGCGGAGTGGTCTGCGCCGCACGACCCGCTGTACGCAGCCTGGATCGACGGGCGGATCGCCGCCGCCGGCCGGGCGACGTTCGCGAGCGCCGGCGTCTACCTCACCGGCGGCGCGACCGCCGAGTGGGCTCGCGGGCGCGGCGCCTACCGCGCGGTCGTCCGGGCGCGCTGGGACGACGCGGTGGCCGCGGGCACGCCGGCGCTCGGCGTCGGGGCCGGCTCGATGTCCCGCCCGATCCTCGAGCGGCTGGGATTCGCGCCGGTGCACGAGTACCGTCGGCTCCAGTCCGTACGCTCTGACACGTGAGCGAACGCTGTCCGCGGTGCACAGCCGACATGGAGTGGCGGCACGGAACCTTCCAGTGCCCCCGTTGCAGGTTCAAGTGGGGCTGCTGTGAAGGCGAGACGGGCGAATGTCGCGAGAATCCCTCGAAGCCCTAGAGACGTCCGACCTCGACCTCGGTGTCACGCTGGCGTGGCTCGTGCGCGAGTCGGTGCGCTTCGACGAGGAGACGCTCAACGCCGCACGCCGCCGCGCGATGCTCGTGCTGGCCGCCGGCGGCGATCCCCATCGCGACCTGACGCTCGACGACGTCGCGGCCGAGCGGCTCGCAGGCGAGCTCGACGCGCCCGAGCGTCGACAGGAGCTGGACGAGGCGCTCGCCGCACTCGACACGAGCGGCCTCCCCCGCGTCGCCGACGCCGTCCGAGCGCTGCGTGACGATCCGGAGACGGCCTGGAGAACGCTCGCGCTGGCCCTGTTGGCCGACGAGATCGCCGACTAGGCTGGAGTCGCCGTAGCCATCTCGACCCCAGATCCTCGCCGCCGCCGCCGTCGTCGAGGCCGGGTGAAGCTGCCGCGCACGCTGCCCGGCAGCCGTGTGCAGCCGTACTCCCGGGCCGACGCGCCGTACTTCCGCAGTCCCGGCTTCTTCATCCGGGTCGGCGGTCTCGGCGTGCTCGTGCTCGTCGCCCTCGGCCTGCTCGTGCTGCGCGCGTGGTCGGTGCAGATCCTGCACGGCAAGGAGTACACGTCGGTCGCGACGAGCCAGTCGTTCCGCACCGTCGACCTCGTCGGGCCGCGCGGGGCGATCGTCGACGCACACGGCCGGAAGCTCGCGACGACGACGGGGCGCATCGTCATCACGGCCGACATCGCCGCGCTCGGGACGATCGACACGACCGGCTGGCATGCGACCGCCGACGGCTGGAAGGAGCTGCAGCGCTTCGCGCGCTTCTCGAAGACGCCGGTGCACACGCTCGTGCTGCGCATCAAGCGTTCGGTGACGCGGTCGCCGTTCGCGCCGGCGACGGTGCTCTCGCACCCGCCGGAGGCGCTGTGGTCGTATCTCGCCGAGCGCACGAAGGACTACCCCGGCTTCAGCGCGACGGCGCTGCCGTCGCGCGCGTATCCGCAGGGCGGCTTCGGCTCGGAGTTCCTCGGCCTCCTCGGCGAGGTCGACCCGACCATGCTGAAGGAGCCGCGGTACGCGAATGCGAAGGCCGGCGAGATCGTCGGCGTCTCCGGCGTCGAGGCGTTCTACGACAAGGCGCTGAACGGCGGCTTCGACCGCGCTCGCGTGCGCGTCGACTCGATGGGGCGCGTCGTCGGCCCGCTCGTCCACGGGAAGACGCCGGACCTCCCCACGCTGCAGCTGACGATCGACTCGCGGCTGCAACGCGCCGCGGAGAAGGCCGTTCGCGACGGCATGCAGGACGCGATCGCCGCCGGCCATCATCCCACCGGCGGCTCTGCGGTCGTGATGGATCCGTACACCGGCGCGATCCTCGCGCTCGCGAGCGATCCGAACTACGACCAGGTCAAGGCGGCGACCGACCCGAAGTACAACGCGAGCCTCTACACGAACCCGCAGAAGCTGCTCGTCAACCGTGCGATCGCCGGCGTCTATCCGACCGGCTCGACGTTCAAGCCGATCATCGCCGAAGCGGCTTTGGCGAGCGGCCTGATCACGCCGTCGACCTCGCTGCTGTGCAGCGGCTCCTTCGACCTCGGCGGCTACGTCTTCCGCAACGTCGAGGCGGGCGTGTTCGAGAGCATGACGCTCCCGACGGCGCTCTCACAGTCGTGTGACACGTGGTTCTACCGGCTCGGCGACCTGATCTGGCACCACGACCCGGCCGACAAGGCGATGCTCATCCAGCGCTGGGCGCGCAAGTTCGGCCTCGGCACGACGCCGCCGGTCGACCTCACCGGAGCCGCGAGCGGCTTCGTGCCGACGCCCGCCTGGTTCCAGCGCACGCAGAAGTATCCGTGGCCGGAAGGCCAGACCGTCAACCTCTCGATCGGTCAGGGCCAGCTCCAGGTGAGCCCGCTCCAGCTCGCGGTCGCCTACTCGACGATCGTCAACGGCGGCTCGGTCGTGCAGCCGCATGTCGGCAAGGCGATCCTGCACGGGTCGGTCGCGACGCCGCTGCGGTTCAAGCCGGTGCGGAAGCTCCACCTCGTCGACACCTGGGCGATCAAGCAGGGTCTCTACGAGGCGGCACACAGCGGCACGTCGGCGGCGATCTTCGGAAGCTTCCCGATCTCCGTCTCCGGCAAGACCGGCACCGCCGAAGCGCCGCCGTACGACGACCACTCCTGGTACGCGTCGTACGCGCCGTCCAACCATCCGAAGATCGTCGTCATCACGATGATCGAGCACGGCGGCTTCGGCGCCGAGGCGGCGGCGCCGGCGGCCAAGGAGATCTACGAGGCGTACTTCCACATCAAGCCCGGCACCGCCGGCTAGGGCTGATGGAACTGGATGTGATACCCCGCCCTCGCGACTTCCTTCGCGATCGAGAGCGCGTTCTTGACCGGTACCTGCGGCATGACGACGTCCCAGCGTGAGCCGACCGGCACGATCTCCGTGTAGTTGAAGCCGAGGAGCGCGAGCTTCCACGAGAGGGCGTTCGCCTCGCCGATCGAGCGCTTGGCAGCGAAGACGCCGTAGACCTGGCCGTTCGGCGGCTGCAGGGGCTCGCCGCGCTGTTGGAACGTGATCGCGAACCCGGCTACGCGCGCCTCCTGGGCGAAGCTCGTGCGCTGCTGCTGCGTGTCGGCGCCGCCGACGTACACCTTCCAGTCGCCGCAGCCCTCGTCCTCGACGTTGACGTTCTGGAACTTCACGGCGCGGGCCTTGCCCGCAAGCCGGTTCGCCGCGGCGCGAGTCGCGAAGTGGCCGAAGACGGCCTGGTCGTGCGTCCGCGACTGCGGCGTCCTCGCGCAGGTCAGCGCGGCGGCTGCGGCGACGGCGGCGAGCACGCGCGCACGGTAGCCGCTCGGCTCGTCGGCCCGGCCGCCGCGACCGAGGGTCGGTCACGGCGGCCACCGACGTCGCCGCTACCCCTGTGGGACGAAAGTGCCTTCCATGCCTTCACCCGCGTGATACGGGACGTCGCACACGTACGTGTAGGTGCGGCCCGCCTCGAGGTTGACGGTCATGGTCGTCGTCTGGCCCGGGTCGATGAACGCGCCCGGCTGCACACCCTCGATGTCGAAGTTGTGCGTCACGGTGCCGGTGTTCTTCATGACGAAGGTGACGTTCCCCGAGGGAACCGTCGAGGGCGAGAGCGTGAAGCCGTACTCGAACTCGTTGACCGTCACCGTCCCGCCAGGCCCGGGATAGGCGGCGGTCGTGGTCGTCGTCGGCGTCGTCGTCTTCGGCGCGGCCACGCCGACGCCGAGCTTCCCCTTCATCCCCAGCTTCGCGTGCCCGGGGACGTCACAGACGTAGGCGAACGTGCCCTTCTTCTTGAAGACGACCTTCAGCGTCGCGAGCTTGCCCGGCGCGATGACCTTCGTCTTCTTGCCGTCGATCTTGAAGTCGTGGCCGATCTTGCCCTTGTTCTCCACGGTGAAGATCACCGTGCCGACGGGAACCGTCTTTCTCGAGAGCACGAACTTCCACTCCGATGCCTTGACGACGACCTTGGTCGGCTTGGCCACCGCCGGCGACGCGCTGGCCGAGCCCAACCCGAAGACGGCGCCTGCGAGGCCGGCGACCGCGCAGATCGCCAGACCACCCCCGATGGCGGTGCGTGAGCGATGCATGTGACGAAACACTCCTTTCATCCACGGCGATCCCGTGGAACTCCCCCTGACTCTCCAACGTAAAAATCGTACCGCGAAGGTTGTTGTATACGCGGCGGGTACATCGTTGTGTAATGCTTCAGTCAACGAACGCGCCCAGCAGGATCCGGAGTCGTCCAGGGGAAGCGACGCCGGAGGAAGGGGGTCACTACGAGCAGTGCAGTTGGGGGGCATCCGGCGACGCTGTTCGCTGCCTCTTCTTGTGCTGGGCGCGCATCGATCGTCCAGAAGAGAGGGGTATGACTCGAATGGCTCGTAAGCCGCTTCGTCGTCTGCGAAGGCGCCATGCCGTCGCAGTCGTCGTCTTGGTCGTCGTGTCGATCGCTGCAACGGTCGCCGCGGTGGCGCACACCGCGAACGACCGCGCTGTCGCGATCTCACCGGCGCCCGCATTCACAGCGTCTCAGCTCGGTACAGCTGCCGGGAACGACTGGATCACCTCCGGCGGGAACATCCAGAGCTGGCACTACTCGACGCTGAACCAGATCACGAAGGACAACGTGTCGCAGTTGAAGCTCGCGTGGACGGCACACCTCGGCGCCTGCGCCACCGCGACGTCATGTGGTGGCGAGGGCAACGCGCTCGAGTATCAGGGCGTGCTCTACATGCCGAGCGGGGCCGACACCGTGATGGCGCTCGACGCAACGACCGGACAGACGCTCTGGAACTACGTCCCGACCCCGCCGCCTGCCGAAGACGGCAAGACGTTCTCACAGGCGAACTACAACGGTGTCAACCGCGGCATCGCAATGGGCGACGGCAAGATCTACGTCGGTCAGAACGACGGCGCGCTCGTGGCGCTCGACCAGACCACGGGCGGCGTCATCTGGAGGACGCAGACGGCGCCGTGGCGCCAGTCGTACAAGATCACCGCGGCGCCGATCTACTACAACGGGCTCGTCATCATCGCGATGTCCGGTGGAGACAGCGGCAACCGCGACTTCATGGCCGCCTACGACGCGAACAACGGCGAGATGGTGTGGCAGTGGTACGCGACGCCGGCACCTGGCGACCCTGCGTTCAAGACGTGGGGCTACGGAACGAAGACGTGGGAGTTCGCGGGCGGCGCGATGTTCGACACGCCGATCCTCGATCCCGCCACGGGACAGGTGTTCGTCGGCACCGGCAACCCGGAGCCGTGGAACAGCCGCCCGAAGGGCCAGGAGCTCTACGTCGACTCGATCGTCTCCCTCAACGCGATGACCGGGAAGATGCAGTGGTACTACCAGACGGTCAACCACGACATCTGGGACGACGACATCCCCGACCCCGGCGTCGTCGTGACCGGGAAGTGGCGTGACTACAAGATCGTCAAGCCCGGGACCTGGGTCGACACCCCGAGCAAGGGCTGGAACGGCTCGAAGGCCGTCGGGCAGAAGATCACCTACATCGGCAAGCCGAAGGCGCACCGCGCCGTCGTCTACCCGTCGAAGCAGGGCTTCACGTTCGTCCTCGACGAGAAGACCGGCAAGCCCCTGATCCCGACGCCGCAGGTGAAGATCCAGGATCCGAACCAGGCGCAGGCGGCAGGCATGAACCTCGCCGCGACCCAGCCGATCCCCGTCGGGGACTACTGGGCCGCGCAATGCGTCCTGCCGACGCAGTGGAACGCGGCTGGGCCGGACGGCAAGCCGGTCGTACACGGCTGCACGTATTCGCCGTACGACACGCAGCAGTTCGTCGCCGTCCCGCACGACCAGGGCGAGTGGATGCCCGCGGCGTACAACCCGACCAACAACTCGGTCAACATCTGCCTGATCGACAATCGAGCGTGG
>JBEQUF010000177.1:0-8230 GCA_040349295.1 Actinomycetota bacterium
CTTTGCCGAGATCCGCACCGGCGCATTATGCGTTCGTTACGTTCTTGCCGCGAACGGGGTCTGTTGGTAAGCATGGACGTCGTGGCCACCGTTCCCGCCGTCGACCCGGCCGAGCTCGAGCAGTACCGCAGCGACCTGACCGGGTACTGCTACCGCATGCTCGGCTCCGTCTTCGAGGCCGAGGACGCGGTACAGGAGACGATGCTCCGGGCCTGGCGCTCGCTCGACCGCTTCGAGGGCCGCGCGGCGCTGAAGTCGTGGCTGTACCGCATCGCCACCAACGTCTGCTTCGACCAGCTCAGCGGTCGCGAGAAGCGCGCCCGCCCGATGGACCTCGGGCCGGCGCAGGAGCCGCTCTTCGAGAATCTCGCCGAGCTGCCCGAGGTCACCTGGATCACGCCGCTGCCGACGCCCGACGAGCTCGCAGAGCAGCGCGAGACGCTCCGCCTGGCCTTCGTCGCCGCGCTCCAGCACCTGCCGCCGAAGCAGCGCGCCGCCCTGATCCTCTGCGAGGTGCTCAAGTGGCAGGCCGCCGAGGCGGCCGAGCTGCTCGAGACGAGCGTCGCGTCGATCAACAGCGCGCTGCAGCGCGCCCGCGCGACGCTCGCGACCGCCGACACCCATGCCCCCGCCGAGCTCGACGACGAGACCCGGGCGCTCCTCGACCGCTACGTCGAGGCGTTCGAGGCCTACGACATCGACCGGCTGACGGAGCTGCTGCACGAGGACGCCGTGCAGTCGATGCCGCCGTTCAGCATGTGGCTGAAGGGCCGCGACGACATCTTCACGTGGTGGTTCGGCCCCGGCATCGGCTGCCAGGGCTCGAAGCTCCTCCCGGTCGGCCTCGTCAACGGGATGCCGGCGTGGGGCCAGTACAAGCCGGATCCCGAGAACGGCGGCCACAGCCCGTGGGCGGTGATCGTCCCGGAGGTCTCAGGCGGACGGATCGTCGAGCTGACGTTCTTCCTCGACACGCCGAAGCTCTTCCCCTTGCTGGGGCTTCCCGACCGCGTCGCGTAGCCCGCACAGCTCGAGCAGGTCCCAGAGCTCGCCGGGCGCGGAGACGAGCCGCGCGCCCGTCGTCAGCCGCAGGCGGGCGAGCAGGTCGACGGCGCGGAGGTCCACGCGATCAGGACCGCAGGCGCGTCGCAAACTCATCGATCGCCCGCGCGACGACGGCGGGGGCGGCGAGCATCGACAGGTGACCCGCGCCCGGCACGGCGACGAGCCGCGTCCGGAGGAGCGCGGCCGTCCGCCTGCCCGCGCCGATGCTGTCGACCCGGTCGTCGGCGCCCCAGAGGACGAGCCGGGGCGTCCGGACCGACCGCAACGTCGCGTCCGACACGCCCTGGACGCCGTACCGCAGCATCGAGCGGAAGGCGGCTGCTGTCCCGGGCACTCGGAACGGCAGCTGCCAGGCGCGCACCGCCGCCGCCGACGTCGACGGCGCGCCCGCGTTGCGGAGCACGCGGCGGAAGACGAAGCCCGAGCCGGTGACGATCCGGTACGCACTCGTGAACCAGGGCGGGACGAGCAGGTCGGTGAGCCAGCCGGGGCCGCTGCCGCCGGGCACCGCGTCGCCGTCGAGCAGGACGATCCCGCGACTCGAGCCGGCGACCGAGACGGCGACCGCGGCACCCAGCGAGTGCCCGACGACGACCGGCCGCGTCAGCCGGAAGTGCGCGGCGAAGCCGCGGACGAGCTCGCTCCACCGCGCGAGCGTGTAGGGCCCGCGGCGCTGCGAGAAGCCGAACGGCGGCAGGTCGATCGCGTAGACGCGGTGCGTCCGCCCGAGCAGCGGGCCGACGCGGTCCCAGACCCACGTCGGCTCGACGAAGCCGCCGAGCAGGAGGATCGGCGAGCCGCTCGTGCCCCAGTGCGCGTACGCGAGCCGCGTCCCGTCGACGACGGCGGCCGGGCCGCGGTAGACGTACCGGTCGCGGTTGCGCGTCGCGAGGTTGTAGACGAGGGACGCAAGCGTCACGGTGGCGACGAGGGCGAGGACGGCCAGGCCGAGCCGTCGCAGCCACCGTCTCATCCGCGCCGCTGCTGCCCCCGGCGGAGGGCGTCGAGGCGTCGCCGCTCGACCTTCGTCGGCCGCGCGCCGAAGACCGGCGCCGAAAGCTTCCGCTCGGCAGCGGCCACCTCGCGTGCCGCGAGCGACTCGGCCGTCTCCGCGTAGAGCGTCTGGGCCACGCTCGCCGGCCCACGCCGGTCGGCGAGGGCGGTGACGACGACCGACCGGCGCACCGGGCCGAGCGACAGCTCGACCGTCTCGCCGACCTTCACGTCGCGCGACGGCTTCACTCGCGCGCCGCCGACGTGGACGCGCCCGCCGGCGACGGCGTCCGTGGCGGCGCTCCGCGTCTTGAAGAAGCGTGCCGCCCACAGCCACTTGTCGATGCGGACCTCGTTCACGTCAGAACGGTGCCGGGCAGGACGACCTCGAAGCGGGCGCCCAGGCTGCCGCGCGCGTAGCGGAGGTCGCCGCCGTGCGCGCGGGCGTAGGCGCGTGCGATCGCGAGGCCGAGCCCGCTGCCCTGACCCTCGTTGCCGCGGACGAACCGGTCGAAGAGCCGTGGCACGAGCTCGATCGGCACGCCGGGCCCAGCGTCCTCGACGACGACCGTCAGCGTCGAGCCGCTCGTCGTCGCGCGGAGCGTGATCGGCGGCTTGCCGTACGCACGGGCGTTGCCGATGAGATTCGACAGCACCCGCTCGAGGACGAGCGCGTCGACCCGGGCTTCGATGCCGTGGGGCACGTCGACCGCGATGTCGGGGTGCACGCCGACCAGCCCGCTGAGGAAGCTGCCGGCGTCGACCTCCTGCGGGTCGATGCGCACGCGGGCGGAGTCGAGGCGCGAGAGATCGAGCAGCTGCTCGATCAGCCGGCGCATGCGGTCGGACTCCTGCCAGGCGATCTCGGCGAGCTGGTCGCGCGTCTCCTGCGGCAGCTCGTCGCGCCGCGCACGCAGCGTCGCGAGCGCGCCGTAGATCGACGCCGCCGGCGTGCGCAGCTCGTGCGACGCGATCGCGACGAAATTGCGCTGGAACGCATCGATCTCGGCGGTCTCCTCGAGCAGGCGCGCACGCGCGATCGCGACCGCGGCGCGCTCCGCCACCACCTGGAGCAGCTGGACGTCTTCCTCGGTGAACACGCGCGGCGTCAGGGTGCCGACGTGCAGCACGCCGATCACTCGCTCGCCGACGAGCAGCGGGACGCCGAGCAGGCTCTTGATCCCCTTCTCGACGAGGATCGGGTTGAGGACGACGGTCTCGTCGACGTGGGGGAGGATGACCGGTGCGCGCGTCGCCGCAACGCGTCCTGCGAAGCCACCGCCCATCGGGATTCGCACGCCGGCTTCGACCTCTTCCTCGATGCCCTTCGCGGCGCGCGCGACGAGCTCGTTCGTCTCCTCGTCGAGCAGCAGGGTGGCGGCGGTGTCGGCGGAGAGGATCGAGCGGATGCGCAGCAGGAGCTCGTCGAGCAGCTCGTCGAGCTCGAGCACGCCGAGTGCCGCGTCGGTGACCGACTGCACGTCCTCGAGCCGTCGGCGCGCGACGCGCTCCGCTTCGAACACGCGGGCGTGCTCGATCGCGAGCGCGACGCGGTCGGCGACGAGCTGGAGGATGTCGACGTCGTTCGCGTCGAAGATCCGCGGCGTCAGGGTGCCGACGTGGAGGACGCCGATCGCATGGCCCTCGATCAGGAGCGGCACGCCGAGCAGCGTCTTGATCCCTTTCTCCCGCAGGACGGGATTCAGCACGTCGGCGTGGTCGACGTCGGACAGGACGATCGGTCGGCGGTCGGAGGCGACGCGGCCGGCGAATCCGCGTCCGATCGGGATTCGCACGCCGGCTTCGACCTCTTCCTCGATCCCTTTCGCCGCGCGCGCGACGAGCTCGTTCGTCTCCTCGTCGAGCAGCAGGACGGCCGCCGTGTCCGTGTCGAGGATGACGCGGATGCGCGTGAGCAGCTCGTCGAGCAGCTCCTCGAGCTCGAGGTGGGCGAGCGCGGCGTCCGTCACCGACGCGAGGTCCTGCAGCCGGCGCCGTGCGAGCCGTTCGGCGCCGAGCGTGCTGGCGTGCTCGACGGCGACGGCGGCACGGTTCGCGACCAGATGCAGCACCTCGAGGTCATCGTCGGACAGATGGAGGAGGCGAGCGGCGACGGCACCGTGCACGCCGCCTCGCGTCGCCAGCGGCACGGCGGCGCCGTCGCTGCTCGTGACGACGCCGGCGGCCTCGATCGCGCGTGCGCCGAGATCGCGCAGGGCGTCGTCGTCGGCGCCGTAGGCGGTTCCGTCGGCGAGCACTGCGACACAGCTCGCCGCACCGAGGAGCGCCGTCGCCCGGCTGGCCAGCTCGGGCAGCAGCTCGTCGATCTCCGGCCCGGCAAGCGCCGGATCCGTGATCGTCCGCAGGTTGCGCTGCTGCGTGGAACCCCCGAAATCCACGCGGGAAGGGTATGCGATCGCGACCCGGAGGTCGGGTTCCGGTCGCGACCGCTCCGGGGCAGCGGTCGATTCCGCACAATCCCTGAGCCTTGGCTTCGCTCGGACCAGCCCTGCTCGCCCTGCACAAAGCCGTCCTGGCCGCGGAACGCCGCCAGTACGAGCGCGTCCACGGCCGGGTGAGCGCCGCCGAGTTCCTGCAGATCGTCTCGGACCCCGTCCGCTACGGCTGGCTCAAGCCGTTCACGGCGCTCGTGCTCGCCCTCGACGACGAGAAGCACGAGGGCGACGTCGTTGCGGAGGCGCGGGAGCTGCTGATGCCGCCGAAGGGCTCGACGCCCTTCGGCCGGCGGTATCTCTCCTTGATGCAGCGCGAGCCCGGTCTCGTCGTCGAGCACCGGCAGGTCACGCGGCTGCTGTAGTGCAAACCGATTGCAGTGCAATCGGTTTGCGGCCCTACTTCTCCTCGAGCTTCAGCGCGGCGGAGTTGATGCAGTAGCGGAGCCCGGTCGGGTTCGGCCCGTCGGGGAACACATGGCCGAGGTGGCCGCCGCAGTTCGAGCACGTCACCTCGGTGCGCACCATCCCGTACGAGGTGTCGGTCTCCTCGTCGATCGCCTCGCCCGAGGCGGGTGCGAAGAAGGCGGGCCAGCCGCACCCGGAGTCGTACTTCGTCTCCGACTCGAAGAGCGTCGCGCCGCAGCCGGCGCAGACGTACGTCCCGTCGTCGAACACGTGGTCGTACTCGCCGGTGAACGGGCGCTCGGTGCCCTTCTCGCGCAGCACGTGGAACTGCTCCGGCGTCAGCTCCTGCCGCCATTCGGTGTCGGTCTTGCGGTTCGTCGTCACGCCTCGAATGGTACGAATGGGGGCATGGCTGAGTCGACGGAGAACCAGCCCCGGATCCGCGTGATCTTCGGCGCGCTGATCCTCGTCATCCTGCTCGCCTCGCTCGACCAGACGATCGTCTCGACGGCGCTGCCGACGATCGTCGGCGACCTCGGCGGCCTCAGCCATCTCTCGTGGGTCGTCACGGCATACCTGCTCGCGTCGACGATCACCGGGCCCCTGTACGGCAAGTTCGGCGACCTCTACGGCCGCAAGGGGACGCTGCAGATCGCGATCGTCATCTTCCTCGTCGGCTCGGCGCTCTGCGGGATCGCGCAGAACATGCCGGAGCTGATCGCCTTCCGAGCGCTCCAGGGTCTCGGCGCCGGCGGCTTGCTCGTGACGACGATCGCCGTCGTCGGCGACATCATCCCGCCGCGCGAGCGCGGCCGGTACCAGGGGATCTTCGGCGCCGTGTTCGGCGTCTCGACCGTGATCGGGCCGCTGCTCGGCGGCTTCTTCGTCGACAACCTCTCGTGGCGCTGGATCTTCTACGTCAACCTGCCGACCGGCGCGCTGGCGCTCGTCGTGATCGGCGCCGTCTTCCATACGCGCGCGACGCGCATCGAGCACGCCGTCGACTACGTCGGCGCGATCGCGCTCGCGGGCGGGCTCTCGTGCGTCGTCCTGTTCACGAGCCTCGGCGGCGTCACGTGGGCCTGGGACTCCGGCCCGTCGCTGGCGCTCATGGTGCTGGCGTTCCTCCTGCTCGTCGGCTTCGTCCTCGCCGAGGGGCGGGCGGAGGAGCCGATCCTGCCGATGGACCTCTTCCGCAACCGGATCTTCGGCGCGAGCTCGGCGGTCGGCTTCATCATCGGCCTCGCGATGTTCGGGTCGGTCACGTACCTGCCCGTGTTCCTGCAGATCTGCAAGGGCATGAGCCCGACGCGCTCGGGCCTGCAGCTGACGCCGATGATGGGCGGCCTGCTCGTCACGTCGATCGCCGCCGGGCGGACGATCAGCAAGTGGGGGCGCTACAAGCCGTTCCCGATCGTCGGCACCGCGATCATGAGCGTCGGCATGTTCCTGCTCTCACGGCTGTCGTTCCACTCGTCGTCGGTGGACGCGTCGCTCTACATGCTGGTGCTCGGCCTCGGGCTCGGCATGGTGATGCAGGTGCTCGTGCTCGCGGTGCAGAACGCCGTGCCGCCGCGGCACATGGGGACGGCGACGTCCGGGAACATCCTCTTCCGGCAGATCGGCGGCTCGGTCGGCATCGCGATGTTCGGGGCGATCTTCTCGAACCGCCTCGCGTCCGAGCTCGCGTCGCGCGGCGTGCACGCAGCGTCGAAGACGGTGACGCCGGCGGCGATCAAGCACCTGCCGGCCGCGGCCCGCGTCGCCTACCAGGAGTCGGTCGCGGCGTCGCTCCACCCGGTGTTCGTCGTGGCGGCGTTCATCTCCGTCTTCGCCTTCCTGCTGACCTGGCTGCTCCGCGAGACGCCGCTCCGGGCGACGGTGCGGCCGCTCGACGGCGAGGAGTTCTCCCCGGCGATGGCGGCCGAGAGTGAAGACGGTCGAGTTCCACAGGCGTGAGGACTGGCGCGCCTGGCTCGCGCGCAACCACACGGCGGCCGACGGCGTCTGGCTCGTCTCCTGGAAGAAGGTCGCGAACAGGCCGCGGGTCGACTACGACGCTGCGGTCGAGGAGGCGCTCTGCTTCGGCTGGGTCGACAGCAAGTCGAAGGCGGTCGACGAGCTGCGCACCTCGATCTGGTTCACGCCGCGCCGGCCCGGGTCGAGCTGGTCCGAGTCGAACCACGCCCGCTTCGCCAGGCTCGAGGCGGACGGCCTGATGACCGAGGCGGGGCGGGCCGTCTACCCGGGCTGAGCGCGCCAGGCGGGCCGTCCGACTCCCTGCTACCCTTATTTGCACGGACGGCAACGGGCCGTCCCGTGAGATTTCAGCTTCTCGGTTCCTCCTTCGGTGGCATTCGAGTCGTGTGATCTCGAGTGAACCGCTTTTACCCATAGGAGTCGAACAACCACATGTCATCGTTTGAATCGCTCGGCGTGAGCGCTGCCGTGACGCAGGCGCTCGCCGTCCGCAACATCACGGAGCCGTTCAAGATCCAGACCCTCGTCCTCCCGGACGCCCTCGCCGGCCGCGACATCCTCGCCAAGGCCCCGACGGGCTCCGGGAAGACAATCGCCTTCGGCCTGCCGACGGTCGAGCGCACCGACGCCGCCGCTGCGGCGCCGAGCTCGCTCATCCTCGTGCCGACGCGCGAGCTGGCCCTGCAGGTCGCCGAGGAGCTCGGCACCTTCGCCGGCGCGAAGGAGCTTCGGGTCGGGCTCGCCTACGGCGGCGCGCCGGTCTCGTCGCAGGCGAAGAAGCTCAAGGGCGCCCACATCGTCGTCGCGACGCCGGGCCGCCTGCTCGACCTCGTCGAGCGGCGCCTCGTGACGCTCGACCACATCCGGATCCTTGTCCTCGACGAGGCCGACCGCATGCTCGACATGGGCTTCCGGCCGCAGGTCGAGCGGATCGTCCGCCGCGTGCCGCGCGACCGGCAGACGATGCTCTTCTCCGCGACGCTCGACGGCGAGGTCGGCGAGCTCGCCGGGGAATATACGAACGATCCCTCGCGGTTCGAGGCGAAGCGCGAGGAGTCTGCCGACGACGGCGAGATCGCGCACCACTTCGTCCCGGTGACGCCGGACGGGAAGCTCGACACGCTCGTCGAGCTGATCGGCGCCGAGCCGGGGCTGGCGCTCGTCTTCGTGCGCACCAAGCGCGGGGCGGACCGGCTCACCGACAAGCTGCGCAAGCGCGGCATCGAGGTCGTCGCCATGCACGGCGACATGGGCCAGTCGCAGCGCGAGCGCGCACTCGAGCGGTTCCGCAGCGGCAAGGCGACGACGCTCGTCGCCACCGACGTCGCGGC
>JBEQUF010000183.1:0-3559 GCA_040349295.1 Actinomycetota bacterium
GGGGATCCGTCCCGGCGAGGCGAGCCTCGCCCATCGCGGCATCCTCTTCCTCGACGAGTTCCCGGCGTTCCAACGTCAGACGCTCGAGGCGCTCCGGCAGCCGCTCGAGGACGGGATCGTGGCCGTCGCGCGCGCTGCCGGGCGGGCCGTCTTCCCGGCGCGCTTCCAGCTCGTCGCGAGCATGAACCTGTGTCCGTGCGGCGCGCGGGGCGACGCGGCGCTCGCCTGCGTCTGCTCGGCGCAACGCCTCGCCGCGTACGAGGCGAAGCTCTCGCGCGCACTGCTCGACCGCTTCGATCTCGTGGTGACGCTGCCGCGGTCACGGTCGGCGGAGCTCGCAGCCGGTCCGGGTGAGCCGTCCGCCGCCGTCGCCGCCCGCGTCGCCGCGGCCCGCGATCGCCCGGCCGCGCGTCGCGTGCCGGAGGCCGACGCGCTGCTCGCGCGAGCGGTCGACCGGCTGCCGCTGTCCGGTCGCGGCCGGGCCCGTGTCGGCCGCGTCGCGCGGACGATCGCCGCCCTCGCCGAGGCTGAGCGCATCGAGGCCGAGCACGTCGCCGAGGCCCTGTCCTACCGGAGCCGGCTCGGTGAGTGAGCTCGCGCTGGCGGTGTACGCGTCGAGCACGGGCGCACATGTGCTGCGTCCTCCGGCGACGCGCCAGTGGCGTGACCACGTCCGCCGGTTCGACGAGCCCGCGTACCGGCGTGAGCTCGCTGCAGGCGGCTTCCGCTTCGTGCCGCGGGCGGAGCTGCCGCCGCTCCTCGCGGCGGTGCACGACCCGCCGGTCGGGCTCTTCGTCCGCGGCGACGGCGACCTCGAGCTGCTCTGCGCCGAGACCGTGGCGGTCGTCGGCGCCCGCGCGTGCTCCGGCTACGGCGCGTCCGTGGCGCGGATGCTCGGCCGGGAGCTCGGCGGTGCCGGCCTCGTCGTCGTCTCGGGTCTCGCGCGCGGCGTCGACGCCGAGGCGCACCGCGGTGCGCTCGATGCCGGTGCGGCGACGGTCGCCGTGCTCGGCTGCGGTATCGACCGCGACTACCCGGCGGCGCACCGGGAGCTCGCGCGGCGCATCGCCGTCACGGGTCTCGTCGTCTCCGAGTACGCCCCGGGGGTCGAGCCCGCGCCGTGGAGATTTCCTGCGCGGAACCGCATCATCGCCGGGCTCTGCGCCGCGACGGTCGTCGTCGAGGCGCGCGAGCGCAGCGGTGCGCTGATCACCGCCGACCTCGCGCTGGAAGAGGGACGTGAGGTCTTCGCCGTGCCCGGAGAGATCGGCAGCGCGCTCTCGGCCGGGACGAACGGGCTGCTGAAGGTCGGTGCGTCGCTGCTGACCGGTGCGCGCGACGTGCTCGGCGTGTACGGATTGACACCAGCCGAGTCCGGCGAGCCGGAAGGTCTCCTGGATCTCCTGCCCGCCACCGCCGACGAGCTCGCGCGCCGCACCGGCCTCCCGGTTGCTCAGATCTCGCACACGTTGCTGCGGCTGGAGCTCGCCGGCCGACTGACGGTCAGCGACGGCATCTACCGCGCGTGATTGAATCGTGCAGCCATGCCGTCGCTCGAAGCACGCCTTGCTCGGAACGAGGTCATGTTCCGCGCCATCAACGAACGCATCCGTGAGCTCGCCGCCCGCTTCGACCAGTCGGCCGCCGACGCGCTCGCATTCGTGTGTGAGTGCGCCGACGAGACATGTGTCGAGCGCGTCGAGCTGACGATGCAGCAGTACGACGACGTGCGCGCGATCCCGGCGCGCTTCGTTGTCGTGCCCGGCCACGAGGCGACGCCGCTCGTCGAGCGGGTCATCTACCGGAACGACGACTTCGTGATCGTGCGGAAGATCGGCATCGCGGCCGAAGTGGCGCGCGAGCTCTCCGGCCAGTGAACCCGTACTGGCTCGAGGACGAGACGCCGCCCCGCGCGGCGCCGACGCACGCCGGCCGCGTGGACGTCGCGATCGTCGGCGCCGGCATCACCGGCTGCTCCGCCGCGCTGCGCCTGGCCGAGGGCGGACTGACCGTGCGCGTCCACGACGCGCGCGGCGTCGCCGAGGGCGCGAGCGGCCGCAACGGCGGCTTCGCGCTCCGCGGCGGCGCGTCGCGCTACGACGTCGCGCGCGAGACGTACGGCCGCGAGCAGGCGAGCGGGCTCTGGCACTGGACCGAGCGCGCGATCGACGACATGGCGGAGCTCGCGGGCGACTCGCTGCGGCGGACCGGCAGCCTCCGGCTGGCGTTCGACGACGAGGAGCGGGGCGAGATCCACGCCGAGTACGAGGCGATGGTCGGCGACGGCGTCGAGGCCGAGTGGCTCGACGAGCCCGGTGAGCCGTTCCACGGCGCGATCGTCCATGCACACGACGGCGCGCTCCAGCCGGCCCGCTTCGTCCGGCGGCTCGCCGCACGCGCCGCCGACGCCGGCGTCGAGATCCGCGAGCACGACGAGGTGCGCGAGGTGGCGCTGCTCGACGCCGACCGGGTCGTCGTCGCGACGGACGGCTACGGCCACGGGCTCGTCGACGAGCTGAAGGATCTGATCTGGCCGACGCGCGGCCAGGTGATCGTCAGCGAACCGCTCGGCCGCGTCCTCTACGACAGGCCGCACTACGCGCGCCAGGGCTTCGATTACTGGCAGCAGCTCCCCGACGGCCGGCTGCTGCTCGGCGGCTTTCGCGACGTCTCGATCATGGACGAGCTGACCGACGTCGAGGAGACGACGCCGGCGATCCAGGCCTCGCTCGAGACGTTCATGGCGCAGCTGATCGGCGAGCCGCTGCGGATCAGCCACCGCTGGGCCGGTATCTTCGGCCTGACGCAGGACATGCTGCCGCTCGTCGGCCGCATCCCCGGCCGCGAGAACGTCTGGGTCGCGGGCGGCTACTCCGGTCACGGCAACGTGCTCGGCTTCGCCTGCGGAGCGCTCGTCGCCGACGCGATCCTCGGCGACACGTCCGCGCCGCAGCTGCAGCTGTTCGATCCGGCGCGCTTCTTCTGAACCCTCGCGTCGGCGTCGGCATCCTCGTACGCCGCCGCGGCGAGCTGCTCCTGCTGCGCCGGCACGGCGCGCACGGCGCCGGCACGTGGTCACCGCCCGGCGGCAACCTCGACTGGGGCGAGGAGCCGGCGGCGGCAGCTGCACGCGAGCTGCTCGAGGAGACGGGCATCGTCGGCGAGCCGGTGTTCACCGGCCGCATCACGAACGACGTGTTCGTCGAGGAGGAGCGCCACTACGTGACGCTGTGGTTCGAGCTGGAGACGGATCAGGAGGCGCGGCTCGCGTCGCCGCGGGAGGCGAGCGAGCTGGCGTGGTTCCCGGCGGACGCGCTGCCGGCGCCGCGCTTCCTGCCGTTCGAGAACCTGCTCAGAGCGTCTTGACGTTCTGGGCCAGCTTGACGATCGACTCCTTGGCGTCGCCGAACAGCATCACCGTCTTCGGGTTGTAGAAGAGCGGGTTCTCGATACCGGCGAAGCCGGGGTTCATCGAACGCTTCAGCACGACGACCGTCTGCGAGTCGTCGACGTTCAGGATCGGCATGCCGTAGATCGGCGAGCCCTGGTTGTTGCGCGC
>JBEQUF010000229.1:0-9085 GCA_040349295.1 Actinomycetota bacterium
ACGTCAAGATCCGCGAGCACATCTACAACAAGCTCTCGCACGCGGGGCTGTCCGACATCCTGATCCGCAAGGACAAGCAGCGGATCACCGTCGACATCTACACCGCGCGCCCGGGCATCGTGATCGGCAAGTCGGGCGTCGAGGTCGACGCGCTCCGTAAGGAGCTGCACGCGCTGACCCAGAAGAACGTCCACATCAACATCAACGAGATCAAGCGTCCGGAGCTGGACGCGAAGCTCGTCGCGCAGTCGATCGCGGAGCAGCTGTCGAACCGCGTCGCGTTCCGCCGCGCCATGAAGCGCGCGCTCGCGAGCGCGATCCGCTCCGGCGCCGCCGGCGTGAAGATCCAGTGCTCGGGCCGCCTCGGCGGCTCGGAGATGTCGCGCCGCGAGCAGTACAGCGAGGGCCGCGTGCCGCTGCACACGATCCGCGCCGACATCGACTACGGCTTCGTCGAGGCGCGCACGACCGCGGGCCGCATCGGCGTCAAGGTCTGGATCAACAAGGGCGAGATCATGCCCGCCGGCTACGAAGGCATGCAGGGCGGAGACACCCGCCTCGGCGACCAGGACACGCGCCGCCGTCGCGGCGGTGCGACCGAGGGTCTCGGCGCGTCCCGCGAGAGCGGTCGCAGTCGCGGCCAGGACCGCGAGGGCCTCGGCCCGGTGCGTCAGCGCCGGCGCGGCCCGGGTGGTCCCGGCGGTCCCGGTGGCGGTCGCGGGCGTGGGCCCGGCGGTCCCGGCGGGGCAGGCGGCGGCGGTGGCCGTCCCGGCCAGCGCCGTGGGCCGGGTGCCGGTGCACGTCCGGCCGGTGGTGGCGGCGGCGGCGGCGGGAACCGTCCGCGCCCGCCGCGCAACGAGAACACGCCGAAGCCCGAGAGCAGCGAACCGACGCCGAAGCCGCAGGTCGACGAGGGCACGACGCCCGAGACCACGGGCGGCGAGGGGGCCGAGTCCTGATGTTGATGCCGAAGAAGACCAAGTACCGCAAGCCCCATCGCGGCCGCCGCGCGGGCGAGACCAAGGGCCAGTCGACCGTGCAGTTCGGCGACTACGGCCTGAAGGCCGTCGACCGCGGCTGGATCACGAACCGCCAGATCGAGGCGGCCCGTATCGCGATGACGCGCAAGATCAAGCGCGGCGGCAAGGTCTGGATCAACGTCTTCCCGGACAAGAGCTTCACGAAGAAGCCGGCCGAGACCCGCATGGGCTCCGGCAAGGGCTCGCCCGAGGGCTGGGTCGCCGTGATCAAGCCCGGGCGCGTGATGTTCGAGCTCGCCGGCGTGCCGGAGCCGCTCGCGAAGGAGGCGCTGCGCCTCGCGGGCCAGAAGCTGTCCGTCAAGACGAAGATCGTGAAGAGAGAGGCTGAGCTCTTTGACTAGGCCGAGTGAGCTGCGTGAGCTGTCGAACGAGGACCTCGAGCACCGGCTCAAGGACCGCCGGCAGGAGCTGTTCAACCTGCGCTTCCAGTCCGTGACCGGAGCGCTCGAGAACACCGCCCGTCTGAAGCTGGCGAAGCGGGAGATCGCACGCATCCTCACCGTCGTCCACGAGCGTGAAGCCGAAGCTGCGAAGCAAGGGAACTAGAGATGAGCGAGACAGAGAACGAGAACGTCGAGACAACCGAAGAGGCGACGCCCGTGGCCGAGGTCGAAGAGACGACTGACGCCGCTGCGGAGGAGACCCCGGCCGCCGAGGCCGAGGAGACTCCGGCTGCGCCGCCCCAGCAGAGCGGCCCCAAGCCGAAGCGCAAGCGGCTGCCCCGCGCGCTGCGTCCGCAGAAGACGCGGCCGACGCGTGAGCGGTCGGCCGAGCGCAAGGCGATCGTGCGGCTCGAGAAGCCGGAGCACGAGCGCGGCCGCCATCAGGAGCGTCGCGGCATCGTCGTCTCCGACGCGATGGACAAGACGATCGTCGTCAAGGTCGACGTGATCAAGTCGCATCCGAAGTACAAGAAGGTCATCCGCCGCAGCGTGAAGTTCCACGCGCACGACGAGCAGAACGCCGCGCACATCGGCGACATCGTCCGCATCGTCGAGACGCGGCCGCTGTCGAAGACGAAGCGCTGGCGCCTCGCGGAGATCACGGAGGTGGCGAAGTGATCCAGCAGGAGTCCCGCCTCCGCGTGGCCGACAACACGGGCGCTCGCGAGCTGCTCTGCATCCGCGTGATGGGCGGCCACCACCGCCGCTACGCGGCCGTGGGCGACATCATCGTCGGCACCGTCAAGACGGCTGCGCCGCAGGGCGCCGTGAAGAAGGGCGAGGTCGTGCGCGCGGTGGTCGTGCGGACGAAGAAGCCGTTCGGCCGCGAGGACGGCACGACGATCGCGTTCGACGAGAACGCGGCCGTGATCATCGACGCGCAGCGCAACCCGCGCGGCACCCGCATCTTCGGGCCGGTCGCGCGCGAGCTGCGCGAGAAGAACTTCATGAAGATCGTCTCGCTCGCACCGGAGGTGCTCTAGATGGCCCAGACGCTCAAGGTGCGCAAGGACGACACCGTGCAGATCATCAAGGGGAAGGACGCCGGCAAGCGCGGCCGCGTGATCGAGGTGCAGCCGAGCGCCAACAAGGTGCTCGTCGAGAACCTCAACATGATCAAGCGCCACCAGCGCCCGCGGCCGCTCCAGAACTCGAACCGCATGGGCGGCCCGCAGATCATCCCGGGCGGCATCATCGAGCGGCCCGCGCCGCTCAATGCCAGCAACGTGATGGTCGTGTGCCCGACCTGCAAGCGGCCGACCCGCGTCGGCACCGTGATCAAGACCATCAAGGACAAGCAGGTGCGCGTCCGCGTGTGCAAGCACGAGGACTGTGGCCAGGAGATCGACAAGTCGTGAGCGCAACCGAATACACGCCGCGTCTGAAGACGCAGTACGAGAGCGAGATCAAGCCCCGTCTGAAGGACGAGCTCGGCGTGGCGTCGATCATGCAGGTCCCGAAGATCACGAAGATCACGCTGAACATGGGCGTCGGCGAGGCGAAGAACGACGCCAAGCAGATGGACTCGGCGATCGAGGAGCTGACGATCATCGCCGGCCAGCGCGCGCAGGTGCGCCGGGCCCGCAAGTCGATCGCGCAGTTCAAGATCCGCGAGGGCATGCCGGTCGGCGCGCGCGTGACGCTGCGCGGCGCCCGGATGTACGAGTTCCTCGACCGGCTGATCTCGATCGCGCTGCCGCGCATCCGCGACTTCCGCGGGCTCAACCCGAACTCGTTCGACGGGCGCGGCAACTACTCGATGGGTCTCCGCGAGCAGATCATCTTCCCGGAGATCAACTACGACGACATCCAGCAGGTCCGTGGTCTCGACGTCACGATCACGACGACCGCCGAGACCGACGACCACGCACGTGCGCTGCTCCGGGCCATCGGCCTGCCGTTCACGAGCAGCGACGGCGACAGGAGGGATCAGTAAGTGGCGAAGACATCGCTCGTCGTGAAGCAGCGGCGTCCGCAGAAGTTCAAGGTGCGCAACTACACCCGGTGCAACCGGTGCGGTCGCCCGCGCGCCGTGTTCAAGAAGTTCGGCCTGTGCCGCATCTGCCTGCGCGAGCTCGCGCACCAGGGTGCGATCCCGGGCATGACGAAGTCGAGCTGGTGATCCGATGCTGACCGATCCGATCGCAGACATGCTGTCCCGCATCCGCAACGCCAACAAGGCGCTGCACGACCGCGTCGAGATGCCGACCTCGAAGATGAAGGTCGAGATCGCCCGCCTCCTCAAGGAGGAGGGCTACATCCGGGACTATCACGTCGAGAAGGGCGAGAGCTTCGATACCCTGGTCGTCGACCTCAAGTTCGGTCGGAACCGCGAGCGGGTCATCAGTGGCCTGAAGCGCGTGTCCAAGCCGGGCCGCCGGGTCTACGCGCGCAAGGACCGCCTGCCGCGCGTGCTGGGCGGGATGGGCGTCGCAATCCTGTCCACGTCGTCTGGTCTCGTCACCAGCCGGACCGCGCAGGAGCGCGGCATCGGCGGGGAAGTCGTGGCCTTCATCTGGTAATCGCATGAGTCGTATTGGGAAAAGACCGATCGAAGTGCCTGCCGGCGTGACGGTGTCCGTCGAGCCTGGTCGCGTTGCCGTGACCGGCCCGCTCGGCTCGCTGCAGCAGCAGGTGCCCCAGCGCATGCAGATCGCGCAGGACGAAGGGACCGTGACGATCACGCGCCCGACCGAGCGCGGCGAGGACCGTGCGCTGCACGGCCTGACGCGCACGCTCATCGCGAACATGGTCGAGGGCGTGACGAAGGGCTTCGAGAAGCGCCTCGAGATCCAGGGCGTCGGCTACCGCGCCGCGCTCAAGGGCTCGGACCTCGAGCTGCAGGTCGGCTACTCGCACCCGGTGACGATCAAGCCGCGCACGGGCATCTCGTTCGAGGTCCCGGCGCCGACGCAGATCGTCGTCAAGGGCACCGACAAGCAGCAGGTCGGCCAGACGGCCGCAGAGATCCGCAAGGTCCGCCCGCCGGAGCCGTACAAGGGCAAGGGCATCCGCTACGAGGGCGAGTACGTCCGCAGAAAGGTTGGTAAGCGTGCCTAGCCTCACCGTCCTCGACGCGCGCAAGCGCCGTCATCGCCGCGTCCGCGGCAAGGTCCAGGGCACTGCGGAGCGTCCGCGCCTCGTCGTGTCCCGCTCGAACCGCGGCATCTCGGCGCAGCTCATCGACGATCTCGAGGGCAAGACGGTCGCGTCTGCCTCGTGGATCGCGCTCAAGTCGTTCAAGGGCGACAAGTCGGGGCAGGCGGCCGAGGTCGGCAAGCTGCTCGCGAAGAACGCCAAGGCGGCGGGTGTCGAGGCGGTCGTCTTCGACCGCGCCGGCTACCTGTACCACGGCCGCGTGAAGGCGCTCGCCGACGGCGCGCGCGAGGGAGGTCTGCAGTTCTGATGGCACTCGATTACCAGGAGACCCGCGAGCTCAAGGAGCGTGTGGTCGAGATCAACCGCGTCGCGAAGGTCGTCAAGGGCGGCCGGCGGTTCTCGTTCACGGCGCTCGTCGTCGTCGGCGACGAGATCGATCGCGTCGGCGTCGGCTACGGAAAGGCTCGCGAGGTCCCGCTCGCGATCACGAAGGCCGTCGAGGACGCGAAGAAGAATCTGTTCACGGTGCCGAAGCACGGCTCGACGATCACCCACGAGGTGCTCGGGACGTTCGACGCCGCGCGCGTCATGCTGCGGCCGGCCTCCGAAGGTACGGGCGTCATCGCGGGCGGCGGCGTCCGCGCGGTGCTCGAGCTCGGCGGCGTCCGCAACGTGCTCGCGAAGTCGCTCGGCACGACGAACCCGATCAACATGGCGAAGGCCACGGTCGCCGCGCTGAAGGAGCTGCGCCGTCCGGAGGACGTCGCGCAGATCCGCGGCAAGCAGATCAGCGAGGTGCTGCCGCTGCCGGCCGCGAAGCCGCAGCTCGAGGAGGCCGCTGCCGCGGTCGCCCTCGTCGCCGAGTCGGCCGAGGCGCCGGTCGCCGAGGTCGCCCCGGTCACGGAGGACGCGCCCGCGCCGAAGAAGCCGCGCGCGAAGAAGAAGGCGGCCGAGTGATGGCGAAGGTGCGCATCACCCAGGTCCGCAGCCAGATCGGCCAGAGCGAGCGCCACCGCGGCACGCTGCGCGCGCTCGGTCTGACGAAGATCGGCCGTACCGTCGAGCAGGAGGACGGCCCCGTGCTGCAGGGCATGCTGCGCAAGGTGCGCCACCTCGTGAAAGTGGAGGAGGCGTAGTCGTGCCCGAGAAGAAGCTCAGCCTGTCGAATCTCCAGCCCGCGCAGGAGCGCGTCGACCGTAAGCGCGTCGGCCGCGGCCTCGCCTCGGGCAAGGGGCGCTACTCCGGTCGCGGCATCAAGGGCCAGAAGTCGCGCGCCGGCTCGCACAAGATGCGGCCGGGCTTCTCCGGCGGCCAGATGCCGATCTACATGCGCCTCGGCAAGCTGCGCGGCAGCACCTCCGCCGACGCGATGCCGATCGGCCCGTTCCGCACCTACACGGTGCCGGTGAACGTTCGCGACCTCGACCGCTTCGACGCGGGCGCCGAGGTGACGCCGGAGTCGCTCGTCGAGAAGGGCCTGATCAAGAACACGAAGACCGACGTCAAGCTCCTCGGCGACGGCGAGCTCTCGAAGAAGCTCACCGTCCGCGTGCACGCGATCTCCGCGAGCGCGCGCGAGAAGATCGAGGCGGCCGGCGGCACCGTCGAGCTCCTGCGCGAGCCGAAGGTGAAGAAGGTGCGCCTGCCGAAGCGCGGCCCGGGCTCCGTCCAGGCGCCGGTTCAGGACGACGCTTCCCAGGACGACGAACCGACCGAAGCTCCGGCAGAAGCGGAGGAGTAAGCGGTGCTTTCTTGGCTCGCCAACGCCTGGCGTGTCCCGGAGCTCCGGCGCCGCGTGCTCTTCACCGCGGTCGCCCTCGCCGTCTACCGCCTCGGCTCGTGGATCCCGGCCCCGGGCGTCGACCAGAACTCGCTGCAGTCGCTGTTCAACGGCGGCGGCATCCTGACGCTGCTGAACCTCTTCTCCGGCTCGGCGCTCTCCCGGTTCTCGATCTTCGCGCTCGGGATCATGCCGTACGTCACGGCGTCGATCATCCTGCAGCTGATGACGGTCGTCATCCCGACGCTCGAGCGCCTGCAGAAGGAGGGCGAAGCCGGCTACGCCAAGATCAACCAGTACACGCGCTACCTCACGGTCGTGCTCGCCGCGATGCAGTCGACCGGCTACGCGTTCCTGTTCAAGCGTGAGAACGCGCTCCCGAACGTCAACGCCGGCCGGCTCGTGATCATCGTGCTGACGCTGACCGCCGGCTGCGTGCTCCTGATGTGGATCGGCGAGCAGATCACGAAGCGCGGCATCGGCAACGGCATCTCGCTGCTGATCTTCGCCTCGATCCTCGCGTACGCCCCGTCGGGCATCAGCGCCTGGGTCAACGGCGGCACGCTCGAGCGGCTGTTCTTCCCGATCGTCGCGGTCGCCGTCGTCGTGGCGGTCGTCTTCGTGCAGGAGGGCCAGCGCCGCATCCCGGTGCAGTACGCACGGCGGCAGCTCGGGAACCGGCAGACGACCGGCGGCTCGACCTACATGCCGCTGCGCGTGAACATGGCCGGCGTCATCCCGGTCATCTTCGCCGCCGCGATCATGGCGCTCCCGCCGACGGTGGCCGAGTTCGTCCCGAGCTGGACGGGCTTCACGAACCGCCACTTCCAGCCGACGAGCCTCGCCTACCTCCTGATCGAGGGCGTGCTGATCATCGCCTTCACCTACTTCTACACGTCGGTCCAGTTCAACCCGGTCGACCAGGCGGACAACCTGCGGAAGTACGGCGGGTACATCCCCGGCATCCGTCCGGGCCCGCCGACCGCCGCGTACCTCGACCGCGTCCTGCAGCGCCTGACGCTGCCGGGCTCGCTCTTCCTCGCGGTGATCGCGGTCGCCCCGTCGCTCTTCATCAAGTACTTCCACTTCTCGCAGAACACGTCGCGCGCGCTCGGCGGCACCTCGGTGCTGATCGTCGTCGGCGTCGCGCTCGACACGATGCGCCAGATGGAGTCGCAGATGATGATGCGCCACTACGAAGGCTTCCTGCGATGACCCTGAACGTCCTGATCATCGGCCCGCAGGGGGCGGGGAAGGGGACGCAGGCGAAGCGCATCGTCGACGAGTTCCACGTGCCGCACCTCGCGACCGGCGACCTGTACCGCGCGGCGATCGCCGCCGGCTCGGAGCTCGGCCTCCTCGTCGAGCCGATCCTCGCCTCGGGCCAGCTCGTGCCGGACGAGATCACGATCCCGCTCGTCCGCGACGAGATAGAGGCGGCGAAGGACGGCTTCGTCCTCGACGGCTATCCGCGCAACCTCGCGCAGGCCGAGGCGCTCGACGCGATGCTCGGCGAGATCGAGCGGCCGCTCGACGTCGTGCTCCTGCTCGAGCTCGACGACGACGTCGCGCGCGAGCGGATGCTCAAGCGCGCCGAGATCGAGGGGCGCCCCGACGACACCCCCGAGGTGATCGACCGGCGGCTCGCCACCTACCACGCGCAGACCGCGCCGATCGTCGACCACTACCTCCCGACCGGCAAGGTCGTGAAGGTGCATGCGGAACGCTCGATCGACGAGGTCTGGAGCGAGATCCAGTCGACGCTCGCGCAGCTCGACCGGAGGGTCGCCTGAGATGATCGTCCGCAAGTCCGCCGCCGAGATCGAGGGGATGGCCCGCGCAGGCGAGCTCGTCCACGAGACGCTGCAGCTCGTCGCCGAGCACGTCGAGCCGGGCGTGTCGATGCTCGAGCTCGACCGGATCGCCGACGAGCACATTGCCTCGAAGGGCGGCGTCCCGACGTCGAAGGGATACAAGGGCTACCCGGCGGCGCTCTGCATCTCGCCGAACTCGATGATCGTGCACGGGATCCCGACCGGGTACCGCGCCAAGGAGGGCGACCTGATCTCGCTCGACCTCGGCGTCACGCTCGACGGCCTGATCGCCGACAGCGCGATCACGGTCGCCTGCGGCGAGATCGACGCCGAGGCCCAGCGGCTCCTCGACGTCTGCGTCGAGGCGCTCGAGGCCGGCATCGCCCAGGCCCAGCCCGAGAACCGGCTCTCGGACATCTCGCACGCCGTCCAGACGGTGGTCGAGGGGGCCGGCTTCTCGGTCGTCCGCTCCCTCGTCGGCCACGGCGTCGGCCGGAGCTACCACGAGGACCCGCAGATCCCGAACTACGGGCCGCCCGGGCGGGGCCCGCTTCTCCAGGAGGGCATGACCCTCGCGATCGAGCCGATGATCACGATGGGCCGCCCGGAGGTCTACGTCCACGACGACGACTGGTCGATCTCGTCCGTCGACGAGTCGCTCGCCGCCCATTTCGAGCACACCGTGGCCGTCACGAGCGACGGGCCGCGGATTTTGACTCGGGCGGGCGCCGCTTTGCTACGATGACTGCCCTCGCGAGCAGGCTTTTGCCTGCGCGCGAAATTCCTCTGAAGAAAGGTCATGCCGACAAAAGAAGAGAAGATCGAGGTAGAAGGCGAGGTCGTCGAGGCTCTCCCGAGCACGATGTTCCGGGTACAGCTCGAAGGCGGCCATGCAGTTCTGGCCACGAT
>JBEQUF010000262.1:0-8384 GCA_040349295.1 Actinomycetota bacterium
CTCCGCGCCATCGTCGACGAGATCGAGCAGGGGCAGGGGGATCTCGCGGCAGCGCGAACCTAAAGCGCAGGTCTAGACTTCAGCCTTCTCAAGGCTAAAGTTCAACTCGACCCTTCTAGAGAAAGGCTCGCCTGGTGGAACCCCTCCCCGACCTCGGCACCCTCACGGACGAGGATCTGAAGCGCCTCATCGACGAGTACACGAAGGAGGAGAACGAGGTCTCCTTCCGCCGCCGGATCCTGCACGGCAAGATCGACATCCTGCGGGCGGAGCTCGTCGCCCGGCTGCAGAAGACCGGCGGCGCCAGCGTCCTCGACCAGGTGGACGTGGAGTCCCTCTCGGCCATCCTCGCCGGCAAGGCAGCGCCCCAGGCCGAATGATCGGTGCCGGATGAGCCACATCTATTGCCCCGAGTGCGGCTTCCAGAATCCGGAGGCCGCCAACTACTGCTCGAAGTGCGGGGCGCTGCTGCACACCCCCGAGGCGGGGGAGAAGACGGAGACGTTCAGCCCGGCGGTCCGCGACGAGCTGCTCGAGTCGCTCGGCGAGCTGCCGGAGAACGGCCCGGCCCTGATCGTCCGCACCGGCGGCGGCCGGGCGGGCGAGAGCTTCTCGCCGCAGGGCGACCGGACGACGATCGGCCGCTCGCCCGACTGCGGGATCTTCCTCGACGACGTCACGGTCTCCCGGCGGCACGCCGCGATCGTCCGCCGCGACGACCGCTGGTCGATCGAGGACCTCGGCTCCCTCAACGGCACCTTCGTCAACCGCCGGCGCGTCGAGACCGCCTCGCTCGAGGACGGCGACGAGATCCAGATCGGCAAGTACCGGCTGACCTTCCTCCTGCACTGATGAGCGCCACGGCCCCCGGCACCCGGCAGCAGCTCTTCACGATCGGCAACGTCTGCCGCCGTCTCAAGGCGGAGTTCCCGGACATCTCGATCTCGAAGATCCGCTACCTCGAGGACCAGGGGCTGCTCGCGCTGAAGCGCACCCAGGGCGGCTACCGGCTGTTCAGCGAGGAGGACGTCGAGCGCCTGGAGACGATCCTCCGGCTGCAGCGCGACGAGTTCCTGCCGCTCCGCGTGATCCGCGAGGAGCTCGCGGCGGGCGCCGGCCGCGAGCGGCGCCGCAAGCGTGCCGGACTGGGGGAGGCCGAGCAGGACGTCGACCTCGACGAGCTCTGCGCGCGCTCGGGCCTCGACCCGTCGCGGGCGCGGGAGCTCGAGGAGTTCGGGCTGCTCGAGCCGCGCGTCGAGCGCGGCGCGCGGCTCTACACGGAGACCGACGTCGACATCGCGACGCTCTGCGACACGCTCGCCCGCTACGGGATCGCCGCGCGGCACCTGCGCGCGTTCCGCACGGCCGCCGACCGCGAGGCCGGGCTCCTGGAGGCGCTCGTCGCACCGGGGCTCCGATCGCGCAACGCCGACCGGCGCCGCGCGGGCCTCGAAGATCTGCAGCGGCTCGCCGAGACCGCCCAGGAGCTGTCCCAGCTCCTGTTCACGCGGAACGTACGTAGACTCGCCGAGTGACCGCAGTCGACTGGAAGTCGTACGTCCGCGAGGTCGCGGACTTTCCGGAACCCGGCGTCGGCTTCAAGGACATCACGCCGCTGATGCAGGATGCGGCAGCGCTGCGCGGGGCGGTCGACGACCTGGCCGAGTGGAGCGCCGCGCGGACGCCGGACCTCGTGCTCGGCGCCGAGGCGCGCGGCTACTGGCTCGGCGCCGCGATCGCCTGCCGCGTCGGCTGCGGCTTCGTCCCCGCCCGCCGGCCCGGGAAGCTCCCGCCGGAGACGGTGACCGCCCGCTACATGCTCGAGTACGGCGAGAACGCGCTCGAGGTGGCGAAGGACGCGATCTCCCACGGCGCGCGCGTGATCATCCACGACGACGTCCTCGCGACGGGCGGCACGGTGAGCGCCATCGCCGGCCTCGTCGAGCAGCTCGGCGGCGAGGTCGTGGGGATCAACTTCGTGATCGATCTCACGTTCCTCGGCGGCCGTGCGAAGCTCGAGCAGTACGACCTCTACTCGCTGATGGAGTACTAGCCGGGGCACTGGTTACAACTTCGTCATGTACGACGCACTCACCAGCCGGTACACGTTCGCGTGTCCCCGCGCCGGTGAGACGCGCGTGACGTTGTCCTCCTTCCGAACGCTCGAGCGCCTTCCCGGCGCGGCGCATCCCGTCGTCTACCGCGTCCGCTTCGCCTGCGGCTGCGGCGACGAGCACGACGGCCTCGTCGCCCACGACGAGCTCGACTGGGCGCCGCTCGGCCTCGAGGGCGGCGTGTTCCTCAACCTCATGACCTCGAAGGTCGAGCCGGTCGCGAGCGAGCTCGGCGAGCTGGCGGCGGCCCGGATCAAGGCGGGGGAGTGGCCCTGGAGCTTCTTCTGCTACCCGGAGGAGCGACCCCGGCCCGTCTTCCCGAGCGCGTTCGTGCTTCTCGCTCCGGGAGACGGCTCGATCGGCCTCGCCGTCCGCTGTCCGGCGTGTGCGCGGACGTCGGTGAACGTCGTCTCGTGCGAGCACGTCGACGTCCCCTTCCACAACGACCGCGAGGTGGGGGTGGTCGAGCACGTCTTCGACGGCGACCTGCAGACGACGGTCGAGGCATTCCGGGCCGAGCTCTGGTCGGGCCGGTTCGACGCCCGGCGGCTCGAGCTCTAGCCATATCTCGACGGCCCGCACGGGCGTTGTGGAGGTATGCGCAGATACGGAATCTACGACGGCACGCGCGGGCTGACGACGGCGGTCGCCGCCGGCGTCGCGGGCCTGCTGCTCTGGTGTGCGACGCTCGTCGGCGTCGGGACCGTGACGCGGTTCTGGGAGTCGATGGGGATCGTCGCCGGAGCGGGGCTCGTGCTCGCGCTGTCCCAGGTGGTCGGCGGCTGGACGAAGGGCGGCCGCGTCCGGATCTCGCCGACGACCTTCCTGCTGGCGTTCGTGCCGGTGCTCGTCTGCGTCGGCTGGATCCTGATGGCGACACAGCCCGGCAACGGCTGGCACGAGGGCCGCTTCGTCTCGTGGAGCCACTCGATCGGCATCTTCGGGCTCGTCCATTCGCTCGGGCTCTGGCACGGCGTGCTGGCGTTCGGCTTCGGGCTCGTGCTCGGCACCACCGTCGACACCGTTCCGGTGCCGGTCGTGGTCGACGAGCCGATCCGGACGGACGACACGCTCGTCCCCGACGCCGACGAGCCGCTCACCGCGGAACGCGACACCGTGCCCGCGACGGAGCCGCGAACGGTCGCGGTGGGGCCGCGGACCCGGGGCCGCCTCGACGAGGACTAGGGGGAGGGCGGCGCGAGCCGCCCTCATCCCTGGCAGTGGGGATCATGAATTCGGCCGCGTGCGGTCGATGACGTTGACGGGATGAAACGCGGAGACCAGCTCCTCCTCGCACACCTGGCGAGCCTCGATGCGGCCTCGCCGCCGGCCCGGGTGCGGCTCGAGGAGGCCCTCGGCGACGACCTGGCCCGCAAGCTCGTGTCCGCGCTCTGCGCAGGTGCGCCGAGGCGGGCGGAGCCGCCCGAGCTACGCCCGCGGGCTGTCTTCGCCGCGTAGGCGGACGAAGAGCCAGATCCCGGCGAACGAGAGCAGCGCGATCACGAAGGCGACCGCGTGCGAGAACGCGACGCCGACCATGAAGAGGTAGATCAGCGCGGCGAGGAGCAGCGCCCAGACGAACGCCATGATGCCGGGGTCGATGCTCGGTGGGTTCGGGCGATGCATTGGCGTGGAATCTATCCGGACGGTGCGACAGCGCAAAAAAGAACCGGCGCCCCGAGGGACGCCGGTTCAGAGAGTCGCCCAGCCGGCTGCGGTTTCGTCCACAGCGCCGTCTGACTTTCCGCCTCAGCCCTTGCGGACTTCCTCGTACGGCCCTTCGGCTCTGCTTCGACCTACTCCCGCGCCCCGCTGGGCGCATGAGGGAATCTAGGGCGTGTCCAGGTGGGGTGCAAGGGGTGTCGAGACGGAAAAGTCCGCAATTTGCACATTTTGATTAATCAACATTTCCACAGCGCTGTGTGCAACGTGTGGATAACGCCGACCCCGGCGATGCGTCCATCGGTGTCAGACACGAATGTTTCGCGACACGTGCCTGCGGCCGGACAGGGCTCGAATCGGCGACGCCCGCGGGAGGGGGATGCCGGCGGCAGGGTCTCGTCGGGTCAGCTCACATGCCAACTTGACAGAACACCGATTACCGTGCACGGACGGCCGGAAGGGCGAATCCCTTGATCTGACCATGCCGAACGTGTTTGGGTTGTGTGAACGCCAGGGAACGACTAGAGGCCAGGACCACGGATCAGGGGGATCAATTGACGTCGGTCGAGATCGAGTCGATCCTCGGCAACGAGGAGCTCGCAACGCTGCTCGATGCCGCGGAAGTGTCGGGCCAGCTGCGCCAGGTGGAGCTGAACGAGCTGATCGAGCCACTCGAGCTCGAGCCGCTCGAGATCGAGTCGATCTACCAGGAGCTCGACCGGCGAGGCGTCGAGCTGCTCGCGGCCGGCCGGGAGCCCGAGAAGGACGACCCCGAGAAGGACGACAAGGAGCCCGAGCCGGCCCCGGCCGTCAGCGCGCCCGCCGAGACGACGACCGACGCCCTGCAGCTCTTCCTGCGCGAGGCCGGCCGGCACGCGCTGCTGACGGCGGCGCAGGAGGTCGAGCTGGCGAAGAAGATCGAGCGCGGCGACCTCGAGGCGAAGCAGCGGATGATCCAGTCGAACCTCCGCCTCGTCGTCTCGATCGCGAAGAACTACCGGAACCAGGGTCTCCCCTTCCTCGACCTGATCCAGGAGGGCACGCTCGGCCTGATCCGCGCGGTCGAGAAGTTCGACTGGCGCCGCGGCTACAAGTTCTCGACCTACGCGACCTGGTGGATCCGCCAGGCGGTCGCCCGCGCGCTCGCCGACAAGGCGCGGACGATCCGCATGCCCGTCCACATCGTCGAGCGGATGCAGAAGATGAACCGCGCCGAGCGGACGCTCTGGATGGAGCTCGGCCGCGAGCCGACGCTCGAGGAGATCGCCGAGGAGGCCTCGCTGCCCGTCGAGCAGGCGCGCGAGGTGCGCGCGGCCGCCCGTGCGTCGGCGAGCCTCGACCAGCCGGTCGGCGAGCAGGACGACGCGACGTTCGGCGACTTCGTCGCCGGCGACGACCCGCTGCCCGAGGAACGGGTCGAGGTCTCGCTGCGGAGCCAGACGCTCTTCACGGCGCTGCACGCGCTGCCCGAGCGCGAGCGCCACGTGCTCGTCCTCCGCTACGGGCTCGTCGACGAGGAGCCGAAGACGCTCGAGGAGATCGGCAAGCGCCTCGGGCTGACCCGCGAGCGGGTGCGGCAGATCGAGCTCGAATCGCTCCGGCGTCTCGGCAACCTGCGCGAGATGCAGATGATGGCTAGCGGCTGAGCGCCGTCAGCAGCAGCCACCCGAAGAGCAGCGCCGGGACGATCCGGTAGACCACTACGGCCGCAGGTAGAGCTCGAGCTCCGGCGCGCTCACGCGCAGTTCGCGCAGCGCCCGCGACTCGAGCTGGCGGACGCGCTCGCGCGTGACGCCGAGCTCCCCGCCGACCTCCTCGAGCGTCATCGGCTGGGAGCCGTCGAGGCCGAAGCGGAGGTTCAGGACGTGCTGCATGCGCGGGTTCAGCGAGCCGATCGCCCGCGAGAGCTCGCGATGGCGCAGGGACGTCGCCGTCTGCGCCTCCGGCTGCTCGGAGTTGACGTCCTCGATCATGTCGCCGTAGAGGCTGTCGCCGTCCCCGACCGGCGTGTCGAGCGAGACCGGATCCTCGACGAGCTCGAGCAGGTCGCGGACCTTCTCCTCGGAGAGCTGCGCCTCGACGGCGAGCTCGGCGATCGTCGGCTCGCGGTTCAGCTTCTGGGCGAGGTGGCGGCGCGACCGGAGGAGCCGCCGCACCTGCTCGGCGACGTGCACCGGCAGGCGGATCGTCCGCCCCTGGTCGGCGAGCGCCCGAGTCACCGCCTGGCGGATCCACCAGGTCGCATACGTCGAGAGCTTGTAGCCCATCCGGTAGTCGAACTTCTCGACCGCGCGCATCAGCCCGAGGTTGCCCTCCTGGATCAGATCGAGGAGCGGCACGCCGGCCTTCGTGTAGTTGCGGGTGATCGACATGACGAGGCGGAGATTCGCCTCGATCAGGCGCCGCTTGGCCTGCTCGTCGCCTGCGTCCTTGCGCCGGGCGAGCTCGCGCTCCTCGGCGCGGGTCAGCAGCGGGCCGCCGCCGATCGAGCGGACGTAGAGCTTCAGCGGATCCTGCGTCTGGAGCTCGGCCTCGGTGAGGACCGGCTCGTCCTCCTCCGGCTCCTCCTCGACCTCCGGATCGTCCAGAACGGGGACGAGCCCGAGCTTGGGCTCGTCGAGCACCTGGGTGAACGCATCCTCGGGGAGCGGCCGCTGCTCCATCCCCACGGTTATCGGCGCCAGCTCAGATTGCCTTGAGTGGCACGAAGGGACGGGCCTTCGACCGCCGAAAGGCTCGCTAACTTGAGGGAAGCGGGCGCGTCTAGATCTCGTAGGAGGGGTCGATTACCCGAGTATGTGCGGAATTGCCGGATACAGCCTGTCGCAGCGCAGCGAGATCGATCGCACCCTCGCCGCGCAGTGCCTGCTGGCCGGCATCGCCGAGCGCGGCGCGGACGCCGTCGGCTACGCGCACCGCGCCCCCGGCGGCGCCTATCCGACGATCGTGAAGCAGCGGACGCCGGCGAGCATGCTGCTCGACCGGATCGATGTCCCCGCGGAGGCGAGCGAGCTGCTCGTCCACGTCCGCGACTACACGAAGGGCCACCCCTCGATCGCGGCCAACAACCACCCCGTCCGCCACGGCCCCGTCGTCGGCATCCACAACGGGATCATCCTCAACGACGACGAGCTGCTCGCGCCGTTCACGTGCGCACGCGCCGAGGCCGAGATGACCGTCGACTCGGAGGCGATCTTCGCCCTCGCCGCCCACTCGCACAACGACCCGGCTGCCCTCGAGGAGCTGACCGGCTCGCTCGCGACCGCCTGGATGGACCAGCGCGTCCCCGGCACGATCTTCGCCGCCCGCGGCGCCGGCCGGCCGCTCTGGATCGGCGTCGGCAGGCACGAGTTCTTCTTCGCCTCGACGCGTCGCGCGCTCGAGGTCGTCCAGCGCTACGCCCGGATCAAGCTCCGGAAGAGCGAGGTCGACGAGGGCACCTTCCTCGAGCTGCGCGAGGCCGCCGTCGCCCGCGCGGTCGCCTTCCGCCACGACCGCGACTACCGCGACCCGGTCGACCTGCCGACCGTCCGGGCGCCGCAGGAGGGCAAGTCCTGCCTGAAGCGGCTCGCCGTCCTAGCGGCCGCGGCCTAGCAGCTTCCCGTCCGTCGCGACGCGGACCCCCTCCTCGTCCAGCCGCTCGCGGACGAGGAACTGGAAGGTCGACCACGCCCCGCGCTTCGCGTCGAGCATCCGGTAGACCTGCCACTCCGTCAGCAGCGAGTCGTCCTCCTTGCGCGCCTCCGCCCAGTCGGCGAACTTCGGCAGCCGGCCGAGCGTCCGCGCGAGCGCGGCGCCCTGCTCGACCGCGCGCTCGAGCCGCTCGACCCCGACCGCGACGTCGAAGCCGGCCTCGCGGAGCGCGTTCGCGAGCGAGCCGAACGTGTGCCAGTAGAGCGACTTCGAGGGCATGCGGCCCTTGTGCTCGTCGATGTCGCGCGCCGTGGGCGGCCGGCCGAGCTCCTCCCCCAGCTCGCGCAGCAGCCCGAGCAGCTCGTCGCGCGTCGCGAAACGCCTCGGCACGAGCCCCGCGGCCCGCTTGGCCGTGTTCCACGAGCCGAAGTGCTCGATCACCGTCTGCGGATGCACGGTCGTCTTCGCGTCCGCCGCGAACTCGCGCATCGTCGGCGACTTGCCGAGCCGTTCGGCGGCGGCGCGCAGCTCCGCGAGGATCTGGTCGTCGGAGTAGCGCTTGCGGATCCCGGCCTGGAACGCCGCGAGCCGCGCCGGATCCACCTGGATCAGCGGCTTCTTCGCCATGCAGAAATGCTAGATCAAGCTAGAAATTCCGCAAGTAGGCGCGAAAACCGCTACGCCGTCTTGACGAGCTGCGGCCGCTCGGCGGCGACCGGCGCGGCCGTCAGGTCGGAGACGGCGGTGTCGAGCGGGAGGATCCGCGTCAGGGCGGCGACGCAGCGCGGGCAGAACTGGGTGCCCGACTTCGCCTTCACCTCGGAGAGCGCCTCGTCGACCGAGCGGGCGGCCCGGTAGATGCGGGTCGTCAGCATCGAGTCGAGGGCGTCGGCGACGTGGATGATCCGGGCGCCGAGCGGGATCTCCTCCCCCTTCAGCTGCTGCGGGTAGCCGCTGCCGTCGAACCGCTCGTGG
>JBEQUF010000278.1:0-3377 GCA_040349295.1 Actinomycetota bacterium
CTCGAGAGGCCCGCGACGATGGCGAGCACCACCTCGACGATGAACCAGATGGCGAGCTCGGCGTTGCCGGGCACGGGCAGGATGGCGCCGGACACGGGGTTGCGGCCGAGGCCGGTGTAGCCCGACCCGGGCTGCTGCTCCGGAGGCGTCGTCGACATGTGTGTTCGCTCCTTTCGTAGGGGGTCGCCGACGCTTATGCCCCTACGATGCCCGCGGTGCACCTCTTCCACTACCACCTCGTGACGAGCCGCGTCCGGGAGGTCGAGGCCCGCTACATCGGCAAGCTCGGCTTCGAGCTCGTCGCGCGCCACGGACGTATCGGCGAAGACCTGACGTCATATGAGTCGGGGATGTCGTGGACAGAGCTCGACTCGATCGGCTTCAAGCTCCGCCTGTCCGAGCTCGAGCTCGGCGCCGTGAACGTCGTCGTGCAGCCGGGCCAGTGGCCGCTGCCGCGGGTCGACCATCTCGGCCTCGCACTCGACGAGGACGAGTTCGAGGCGGCGATCCAGCGGGCCGAGAACGCCGAGCTGCGCGTCCAGGAGCACGGCGGCCGCCGGACGTTCGTCTCGACGAACGCGGGCTATCGCCTCGAGCTGCACCCGCCGCGCGACTGGATCGACGAGCTGCTCGACGAGGGCAACCGGCTGACGCTCTCCGAGCTGCACATGAAGGCCGACGATCCCGAGGCGAAGGCGGAGGCGCTCGCGACCGTCCTCGACTGCGACCGCCTCGGCGCGGACGTCGAGATCGGCGAGACGCTCGTCCGCTTCGTGCCCGGCGGCCCTCAGGGCCGGCCCCAGCTGCACGCGGAGTTGTTTCTGTGACTCTCGACCGCTCCGCTTCGCTGCGCTTTCCTCTCGAGTCACGCCGAGGCGGCTGAGAGCGCTCCTCGAGCTCGACCGGTGCCCCCCGCCCCCGCCAGGTCGGGCGCGGCCCCTGTCCGCCTACCCCCAGACGTCCGACCCCCCGCTCACTCGCCGACCTCGTCGTGGACACCTCGTAGACTCGAATCCTTGACGGAGGAGAACCGCACCTACGCCGCCGCCGGCGTCTCGCTCGCGACCGCCGACTCGGTGGTCGAGCGGCTGCGGGCCGCCGTCGAGTCGACCGGGGCCACCGGCTTCGGCCACTTCGCCGGCCTCTACCCGCTGGACGACCGCCGGTTCCTCGCCGCGTCGACCGACGGCGTCGGCTCCAAGCTGATGCTCTCGCGGCGTGCCGGCAAGCTGCGCTGGGCCGGGATGGATCTCGCGGCGCATTGCATCGACGACGTCCTCTGCACCGGCGCCGAGCCGCTCTTCTTCCTCGACTACGTCGCGGCAGCCCGCATCGAGCTCGAGCACGTCGCCGACCTGGTCGAGGGCGCAGCCGAGGTGTGTCGCGAAGCCGGCGTGCTGCTGATCGGCGGCGAAACGGCGGAGCTGCCGGGGGTCTACCGCGACGACGAGCTCGACTTCGCGGGCACCTGCGTCGGCATCGTCGCCCGCGAGAACGTGATCGACGGCTCGCGCTGCGCGCCCGGCGACGTCGTCGTCGGCTTCCCCTCGAACGGCATCCACACGAACGGGTTCTCGCTCGTGCGCGCGATCGTCGGCGACGACGAGTTCGACGCCGACCTCCTGCTCGCGCCGCACAAGCTCTACCTCGACGAGGTGCGCACGCTGCGCGCGCAGGCGGACGTGAAGGCGCTCGCCCACGTGACGGGCGGCGGCCTGCTCGGCAACCTGTCGCGTGTCCTGCCCGACGGCGTCGGGGTGCAGATCGACTGGGAGAGCTGGGAGCGGCCGCCGGTCTTCCGCTGGCTCGCCGAGCACGACGTGCAGGAGGAGGAGGCGCGGCGCGTCTTCAACCTCGGCATCGGCCTCGTCGCCGTCGTCGCGGAGGCGCCCCCGGGCTCGCTCGTGATCGGCAGTCTGCATTGATCGGCGTCCTCGTCAGCGGCGGCGGCACGAACCTGCAGGCGCTGCTCGACGCCGAGCTGCCGGTGGTCGCGGTCGCCTCGAACAAGCGCGACGCGCCGGCGCTCGCCCGCGCCCCGCACGTCCCGACCGCGTCGTTCGAGCTGCGCGACCACCCGGACCGGGCGGCGCGCGACGAGGCGATGGCCGACTGGCTGCAGCAGCAGGGCGTCGAGCTCGTGGTGCTCGCGGGCTACATGCACATCCTCACGCCGTCGTTCCTCGATCGCTTCCCGCAGCGCGTGCTCAACGTGCACCCGTCGCTGCTGCCGGCGTTCCCGGGTGCGCACGCCGTCAAGGAGCAGCTCGCCGCGGGCGTCGCCGAGTCCGGCGTCACCGTGCACCTCGTCGACGAGGGCGTCGACACCGGGCCGATCCTCCTGCAGGAGCCGGTCCCCGTGCTCGACGGCGACACCGTCGAGACGTTGCACGAGCGGATCAAATCGGTCGAACATCGTCTGCTGCCGCAGGCGGTCGAGGGGCTGCTGTGCGCGCGCTGATCTCCGTCTTCGACAAGACCGGCATCGACGAGTTCGCGAAGGGTCTGCACGAGCTCGGCTGGGAGCTCGTCGCGAGCGGGAAGACGGCGTCGTTCCTCGAGGAGCTCGGCCTGCCCGTGACGAGCGTCGAGTCCGTGACCCGGTTCCCGGAGATGCTCGGCGGACGCGTCAAGACGCTGCACCCGCGCATCCACGCCGGCATCCTCGCGCGCCGCGATCTCGACGACGACGTCGCGACGCTCGAGCAGCACGAGATCGAGCCGTTCGACCTCGTCTGCATCAACCTCTACCCCTTCGAGGAGGTCGCTGCGAAGCACGGCGTCACCGAGGCCGAAGCCGTCGAGATGATCGACGTCGGCGGCCCGTCGATGCTGCGCGGCGCCGCCAAGAACTTCGCGCACGTCGCCCCGGTGTGCCGCCCCGAGCGGTACGGCTTCGTCCTCGACGAGCTGCGCGCCAACGGCTCGCTGACGATCGAGACGCGCCGCGAGCTCGCGGCCGAGGCGTTCGCGACGCCGGCCGCCTACGAGGCCGCCATCGCGACGTGGTTCTCGGACCGCGAGCCCTTCCCCGACACGCTCGTGCTCGCACTCGACAAGCAGCTCGACCTCTCCTACGGCGAGAACCCACACCAGCGCGCCGCCTTCTACGCCGAGCGCGGCGCCCGGACGCACCTGCTCGCCCGCGTCGAGCAGCTGCACGGCAAGGATCTCTCCTTCAACAACCTCAACGACCTCGCCGGCGCGCGACTGCTGGCGCGCGAGTTCACGCTGCCGGCCTGCGTGATCGTCAAGCACGCGAATCCGTGCGGCGTGGCGATCGGCGCGACGCTCGAGGAGGCGTACGACAAGGCCCTCGCGAGCGACCCCGTGTCCGCGTACGGCGGCATCGTCGTCGTCAACCGGGAGATCGACGA
>JBEQUF010000146.1:0-7257 GCA_040349295.1 Actinomycetota bacterium
GAGGTCTACAACGCGCGCCTGCTCTTCGAGGGCTACAACGACGAGGCGCTCCGCTTCGCCCGCAAGTACAACCTGACCGCGGCGGCCGGCTCCGACGCGCACGTCCTCCAAGGGGTTTGCACCGGGGCCGTGCGGATGCGCCGCTTCGACGGTCCCGAGGAGTTCCTGCTGTCGCTGCGCACCGCCGAAATCCTGCGCCGTCCGAAGTCGCTCGCGTACCTGCAAGGCCTCAAGTGGGTGGCGCAGGCCAAGGAACGGGTTCGCTGATCGCGAACCTTCCTCGGGCTGAGGAATGAGTGTGGCGACCGACGAGATCTACGAGAAGTACCTGCAAAAGGCGATCACCGAGATCAACGCGCTCGGTGACGAAGTCGCGCAGGCGGGCGCCGGCATGCGCGTGCCGGTCGTCGGCTCCGGCCATCCGCTCGCCGACGTCTTCCTGCTGAAGCACGCGCCGCGCCCGTCGGAGCTGCAGGAGGGCGTCGCGTTCTACGGACGCGCCGGCAACGCGCTCCTCAAGTCGCTGCAGCGGTTGCACGTCGACCCGATGGCGATCTACGGGACGAACTGCCTCAAGTTCTCGGACGGCGACGAGGACGAGTCGCGGCCGTTCCTGCTGCGCGAGCTGCACATCGTGCAGCCGAAGCTCGTGGTCGCGATGGGCGAGCCGTCGCTCGAGTTCCTCAACTCGGTCAAGTTCCCGCTCGCGCGCGAGGTCGAGCCGCTCGAGGGCGAGCTGCAGTCGTTCACGCCGACCGTCGACGCGCTCTTCACGCCGGACATCGACGAGTCGCTCGACGAGGCGCCGGCGAAGACGCGGTTCTGGAACGCCTTCAAAGCGGTTGGCGCGTGGTACGAGTCACTGCCCCCATATTGAGGTTCGCGGCGCTCGCCGCGATCGTCGTCGCCTGGTTCTACGTCGCGCCGCACCTGCCGTACGTCGGCCACGACTGGAACGTCTTCCTCGTCTCGTTCGTCGTGCTGCCGGGGACGCTGCTGCTCGTCCTGTTCGCGCTGCCGCTCTCACAGGACAGGCGGGTCTGGATCGCGACGGTCGTATTCGCGCTCGCGGCGCTCGTCCTCTCGCTCGCGGGCGTGCCGCTCTGGGCGAACTTCGGCAAGCTCGCCGCAGCCGTCTGCGCGGGCTGGGCCTTCCTGCAGCTCTTCGAGGCGCTCTCGTGGGTCGTCCTCGTCGCCTGCATCATCCCGTTCGTCGACATCATCTCGGTCTGGCGCGGGCCGACGCACTCGATCACGTCGAAGCACTTCCACGTCTACCTCGACGTCGCGATCGCCTTCCTCGTGCCGCACGGCAGCGCCGCCTACCTCGGCCCGCCCGACGTCCTCTTCCATGCGCTGTTCCTCGCCGCCGCGTGGCGCTGGCGGCTGCGGCCCACGTGGACGTGGGTCGCGACGACCGGCATGTACGCGCTGACGATCGTGATCGCGAACGCGACGAACGCGGGCGGCCTCCCCGCGCTGCCGTTCCTGTCGGTCGGGTTCCTCGCCGCCAACGGAGACCTGCTGTGGCATCGCCTGAGACCGCGTCCGGCTTCCTCCTGATCTCGCGCTACACGGCGCCGCGCGAGCAGATCGAGGCGCTCGTGCCCGCGCACCGCGAGTACCTGCAGGCGCAGTTCGCGTCGGGGCTGTTCGTCGTCTCGGGCCGTCGAGTCCCGTGGACGGGCGGCGTGATCGTGGCGCGCGGCACGCGCGAGCAGGTCGACGCCGCGGTCGCGGCCGACCCCTTCACGATCGAAGGGGCGGCCGAGACCGAGATCGTCGAGTTCCAGCCGCTCTTCGGCTCGCTCTAGCTCCCCTTCGTCCCGTAGACGGGCGGCAGCACGAGGTCCTTCCACGACGACGGCACCTTGCTCACCATGCCGATCCGGTTCATGAAGGAGGCGAAGCGCATGAGCCCGTCCGGCTGCGTCGTGAACTTCAGGCCCGACGCGGCGAGCCACTGCTTGTACTGCCGCCAGGTCGGATTCCCGTCGGAGTCCTGCGACAGCAGCTTGGACACCTGCAGCGGGTTCTTGTTGATCAGTGCGATCGCGCCTGCGACGTCGTTGTAGAAGGCCTTCGCGAACTCCGGGTACTGGTCGTAGAGCTTCTGACTCATCCACGCGTCGACGAACGAGTGCCCGCCGAAGTACTGGTAGCTCCGCGCGACGATGTGCGCGCCGTGGACCTTCTCCTGCAGCTGGTACGGCGCGGCGGTCAGGTGTGCGTCGATCTGCCCGGACAGCAGCGCCTGCATCGCGATCGGATGGTCCATCGAGACGATGTCCGAGTCGAGCGCATGCGCGTCGCCGAGCCGGAGCTGCGCCATGCGCCGCAGCACGACCGCCTGGATCGACGTCGGCCCGGGCATGGCGATCTTCTTGCCCTTCAGGTCGGCGATCGTCTTGATCGCCGGGTCCTTCGCCATCAGCCAGAGATCGCCCCAGCTGAGCGGCGCGACGATCTTCGCGTCGACACCCTGCGCCCAGCCGACGATCAGCGGGCCGACGCCGCCGGCGCCGATCTGGATGTCGCCGGAGATCATCCCGTTCGTGATCGCCGCGCCCGAGCCGAGCACCTGCCAGTTGAAGCTCGTGTTCGGGAACTGCTTCTCGAGCGCCTTCTGCTGCTTGAGCACGATCAGCGGCGCGTAGCCGATGCCGGGCTGGTACGCGATCGTCACCTTCCCCGGCGCCGGGATGGCGTTCGGCTGCGCGGTGGCGGTGACACCGGCGAATGCCGCGACCACGAGGGCGACGGCGATGACGGAGAGCCAGCGAGGTGTACGACGCACGGTGTTCCTTTCTTCTAGGTACGGGACATGCCCCAGCGGACGATCGTGCGCCGTTCGAGCAGTGCGAAGACGAGCTCGAACGCGATCCCGAGCAGGGCGATCGTGACCAGGCCCGCGAAGACCTGCGGCGTGAGCAGGTAGAGACGGGCGTTGTTGATGTAGTTGCCGAGACCGCCGCGGCTGCCGGCGACGCCGAAGACGAGCTCGGCCGCGATCACCGTCCTCCAGCCGAACGCCCAGGCGGCGCGGACGCCCCCGATCGCCGACGGCAGCGCCGCAGGCAGCAGCACGTCGGTCACGAGGCGGAGCCGTGAGAGCCCGATCGTCCGGCCGACGGCGGTGAGCGTCGGGCTGACCGTCCGGAACCCGACGCTGAGCGCGATCGCGATCGGCCAGATCGTCGAGAGCGCGATCGTGAAGATGATGGCGCTCTCGTTGATGCCGAACCAGAGCATCGCGAGCGGCAGGATCGCCATCCCCGGCAGCGGATTGAAGATCGCCGTCAGGAGCTCGAGCAGATCCTCTCCGACCCGCGAGAGCGTCGCGAGCACTGTGAAGACGAGCGCGACGCCGGCGCCGATGCCGACGCCCTCGCCGAGCAGGCGCAGGGTCACCGCGGTCGGCGAGCCGAGCTGCCCGCGCGCCCAACCACGCCCGAAGGCCTTCGCCGTCTGCCACGGGCTCGCGAAGAGCAGGTGACTGACGTGCGTGAGGTCGACGTACGCCTGCCACACGCCGATGAGGACGACGAGCAGGAGTGCCTTGCGAACGACGGCCGGCAGCTCGACGCGACGCCGGCGGCGGATGTCAGTCGCGATCGTCGCCACGGTCATCGGCGAGGAGCGCCTGCAGCTGCGTCCTCGCCTCCCCCTGAGAGTCGGGCGTGCCGACGTCGTGCAGCGCGACGACGCGCGAC
The DNA here is from genome assembly GCA_040349295.1 of Actinomycetota bacterium. Taxonomy (GTDB): domain Bacteria; phylum Actinomycetota; class Thermoleophilia; order Gaiellales; family Gaiellaceae; genus Palsa-739. The sequence continues at coordinate 3,714 of JBEQUF010000146.1, forward strand.
GGCGCGCCCGCGAGCACGAGCACGCGGTCGCCGAGCAGCAGCGCCTCGTCGATCGAGTGCGTGACGAAGACGAGCGCGGTCCTCGTCTCGTCGAGGATCTCGCGGAGACGGCCCTGGAGCCGTTCGCGCGTGATCGCGTCGAGCGCGCCGAACGGCTCGTCCATCAACAGCAGCCTCGGCTGGAGCGCGAGCGCGCGGGCGATCGCGACACGCTGCTTCATGCCGCCTGAGAGCTCGTGCGGATGCCGGTCGGCGGCGGCCGAGAGGTCGGTGAGGTCGAGGAGCTCGCGTGCGCGCTCGTCGGCCCGGCGGCGGCCGAGGCCGTTGACGCGCAGCGGATACGCGACGTTCCCGAGCACGGAGCGCCAGGGCAGGAGCTGGTCGAAGTCCTGGAAGACGACCGCGCGATCCGGTCCCGGCTTCGTCACCGGCCTCCCGTCGAACGCGATGCGTCCGGCGAGCGGCGCCAGCAGCCCGGCGATCGCACGCAGCAGCGTCGACTTCCCGCAGCCCGACGGCCCGATCACGGTGAGCCGCTCGTCGGCTCCGAGCGCGAGATCGACGTCGTCGACCGCGACATGCCGCCCGCGGGCCGTCTCGTAGCCCAGCTGGACGTGCTCGATGCGAAGGAGCGGCGGCATCCCCGGCGCCGTGTCGAGCGCGTCGCGCATCGCCAGCGCCGTCAAATCCCAACCTTTCCAATCAAGATACTGTTCTTATACCACGTATAAGAATTCCTTCCGTCCGCCGACAGACGGAGTAGCGTCCTCCCGATGCTTCTCGGCCTCCCGCACTGGTTCCACTGGGCCGACCACGGCGGCTACAACTTCGTCAGCGGCCCGCTCGCCGACATCAGCCTCCTGACGGCGTTCGTCGGCTGGTCGCTCCTCTTCCTCCACAAGCACAACTGCCACGTGCACCGCTGCTGGCGGCTGGCCTGGCACCCGCACCCGGACCACGGTCACCCGGTGTGCAAGCGGCACCATCCGCACGGCAAGCTGATCACCCCGACTCGGTTGGCGGATTCGCCGCCGGCTTCCTCTTCGTCTTCGACCCCGGCGCCGTAGACACCGACGTCTCGCCGAGCGAGAACGGCGCCCGGAACGAGCCGACGACCGACAGCGTGATCGCCGTCGAGACGGCGAACCACCCGGCTGCCGAGTCGTAGCCCTTCAGCACCATCAGGAAGCCGAGGCCGACCGCGGTGAACCCGAGCAGCCACGCCGGCCCTTGCACCCAGAGGTGGAATCGCTTCGTCGGCACGCCGACGGCCACCTTCAGGTTCGCGTCGTCCTGGATCCGCAGATCGTCGTCCCGGGCCGCAACCGGAGCGCCAACGTCGTTCATCGCGCCCTCCGTGCCTGGTTGGAATGACGCGCGGGAGCCTACTCCGGGCGTTCGAGCAGCGCAACGCACTCGACATGCGGCGTGTGCGGGAACATGTCGACCGGCGTCACGCGCAGCAGCTCGTAGCCGTACTCCTCGCGCAGCGTCTTCACGTCGGACGCGAGCGTCGTCGGGTTGCACGACACGTAGACGATGCGCGGCGCGCCGATGCCGCCGAGCCGCTTCAGCGCCTTGCCGGCGAGGCCGGCCCGCGGCGGGTCGACGACGACGACGTCCGGCGCGCCGGAGCGGTCGAGCAGCTCCTCGACGACCTCGCCGACGTTGCCGGCGTAGAACGCCGCGTTGGTGATCGTGTTGAGCTCGGCGTTCTCGAGCGCGCAGGCGACCGACTCCTCCGACACCTCGATCCCCCACACGGTCAGCGCGTCCTTCGCCATCGACAGGCCGATCGTGCCGATCCCGCAGTAGAGGTCCCAGACCGTCTCGTCGCCGCTCAGCTGTGCCGCCTCGCGCGCGAGCGCGTAGAGCTTCTCCGCCATCCAGGTGTTCGTCTGCAGGAACGCGTTCGGCCGCACGCGGAAGCGCAGCCCGCTCAGCTCCTCCTCGATCCACTCCTCGCCGTACAGCACCTCGGTCGGCAGGTTCGTCACCTCGGCGGGGCGGTCGTTCACCGACCAGTGGACCGACGCGACCTCGGGGAAGCGGCGCAGGACGTCGACGAAGTAGCCGCGCTCGAACTTCTCGCCGGGCGCCGTCACGAGCTGGACGAGCACCTGTCCCGTGTTCCGTCCTTCGCGGACGACGAGGTGGCGGAGGTAGCCGGTGTTCTCGGTCTGGTCGTACGGCTCGAGCCCCTCCTCGACCGCCCAGGCGCGCACTGCGTCGCGGATGCCGTTGCCGACGTCGGTCGTAAGCCAGCATTTCCGGATGTCGAGCACCTCGTCCCAGCGGCCGGCGCGATGGAAGCCGAGCACCAGGCCCGCCTCCGAGGGCGCGAACGAGTACTCCATCTTGTTGCGGTAGTGGAAGACCTCGGGCTCGCAGGGGACGATCGCCTCCAGCGGGGGCTCCGCGATGCTGCCCAGGCGCTGCAGCGAGTCGCGCACCCACGCGTGCTTCTGCTCGAGCTGCGACGCATAGGCGAGATCCTGGAACCGGCAGCCGCCGCAGGCCGGAAAGTGCTCGCACGGCGCGTCGACGTGCTGGGCGCCCGTCTCGAGCACCTCGACGGCGAGCGCCTCGGCGTGCGAGCGCTTCACCTTCGTCACCCGGGCGCGGACGCGGTCGCCCGGCAGACCCCGGCGGACGAAGACGACGAACCCGTTCGTGCGCGCGACGCCGTTGCCGCCGTAGGCGAGCGACTCGACGTCCAGGTCGAGCACATCGTCACGTTTCACCGGCGCGGCCATCGGAGCCGCAGGGTACTTACGAGAGCGGCGTCACGAACACGCGGCGGTCGCGCGGCCCGTCGTACTCGCAGAAGTAGATCCCCTGGTAGGTGCCGAGCGCGAGCTTGCCGTCACGGAGCGGTATCAGCACCTGCGAACCGGTCAGCGTCGCGCGCACGTGCGACGGGGCGTTCGGCCCGTCGGGATCCTCGGTGTGCTTCCACTGCCAGTCCTCGTGGACGACCTGCTGGAGCGCGCTCTCGATGTCCTCGCCGACGAGCGGGTCGGCGCCCTCGTTGATCGTCACGCCCGCCGTCGTGTGCGGGACGTAGACGAGCGCCGCCCTGGCGCCATTCGCGTCGTCGAGCGCGGCCTGGACGTCGCGGGTGATGTCGACGAGCTGCGTCTTGCGGTCTGTCTTCAAGGTGATCTCCTGCATCGCGCGTATCCTAGGCACCCCCATGACGAGCCCGCTGAGCCAACGTGAGCTGGACGCGCTCAGCCACGACGCCGACCGCTTCATCGCCGAGCTCGACGAGGAGGCCTACCTCCACTTCTCCGGCCAGAAGGAGACCTACGAGCTCGGCTCGATCTACGAGCGGCACGAGAATCTGACGAAGCTCGAGACCGCGCAGGCGCTCGGCGACTCCGTCGAGCTCGGCCGGCGGATCCGCGAGCTCTGGAAGTTCTCGTGCGAGGGGTACCTCGGCAGCTTCGTCAGCGACGAGGAGGAGCGCGCCGCCGAGGCCGAGACGATGCTCGTCGAGGTCGGCGCCGAGAGGATCGCCTACCGCGACCTGCGGCCGCGG
>JBEQUF010000315.1:0-5571 GCA_040349295.1 Actinomycetota bacterium
CGGCGGCGACGAAGGCGTCGGCGTCGACGGCCAGCTCATGTCGCACGAGCGCGCCGAGCTCGTGCAGCGTCGCGCTGCGGGCGCCCTCGATCGACTGGTCGAGCAGGTATGCCGCGAGCTCCTCGCGGCACGCTGCGGCGACGCGCCGCGGATTGCGCGTCACGTACCGCACCCGCCGCAGGGCGACCTTCGTGCCGGCGACCGCGAGACAGATCGCGGCCACGACGGCGAGCAGCAGGAGCACCAGGCTGCCGTGCCGGTGCGGCCGCACGATCGCCGGCGTCTCGAGCCCGGAGCTGTGCGCCGTCCCCGTCTCGCCGTGACGGTGTCCGGAGGCCTTCGAGCTGTCGGCGCCGATCGAGGCGACCGGGCCGGCGCCGCCGCCGGACGCCGCCGTCGTCAGGTGCGCGTACGGCGCGCTCAGCGTCCCCTGCTCGGGGCGGCCCGACGGCGTCGGATCGAACGGCAGCCAGCCGTAGCCGCGGAACCACGCCTCGACCCACGCATGCGCATCGTGGTCGCTCACGAGCCAGCGGTGCCGCTTCGCGTCGTACCGGCCGCTCGAGAAGCCGACCGCGACGCGCGCCGGGATGCCGAGATAGCGGAGCATCAGCGCCATGGCGCCTGCAAACTGCTGGCAGTAGCCGGCTCGGGTCTCCGCGACGAAGCCGACGAGCGGCGCGTCGCTGAAGATCGCCGGCCGGCTCGTGTAGCGGAAGCCGCCGCTGACGAGAAACCAGCGGAGGATGCGCATCGTCGCCTCGTACGGGGTGCTCGCGCTGTTCGAGACCGCGAGCGCGGCGTTGAGAATCGGCGCGTAGCGGACGATGTCCTGGCGGGTGTCGAGGAGCGTGCGCCGCGGCTTCCCGAAGGCGGGCGCCGTGACGCCCGGCCAGACGTCGAGGAATGCACCGGGCCGCGTGAGCACGCCCGGGTAGACGGCCCCGGACCGCTCGAGATCCGCGGCGGTCGGCCGCGGCGCATAGCTCGTGACCGTGTACGCGAAGCCCTCCGGGAGACCCGTCTCGAGCCGTGCGAATCCCGGCGCGCGCGTGTCGAGCGGTGCATCGCCCGCGTCGAAGGACACGGGCTCGCTCGCCCCGACGAGCCGCGTGTCGTCCAGTGCGACCACGTGCACCTTCTGGCGGACGAGATCCGAGGCGTCCCGGTGCTCCGGCTCGAGGGCGTCGCCCGCGAGCGGGTCGGTCTCGATCCACTTGTCGCCGTCGAAGCGATCGAGCACCGCGGCGCGCCAGAACAGCGAACGCGGCGGCGCCTCGATCTCGAGCACACGCGTGCGCCGCTTCGGGAACGCGATCCCGGTGTAGTCGGCGTTCCAGGCGAACTGCACGCTGACCGGCGCCGCCGGCGCGGTGTAGAAGTCCCACTGCTGCCAGGCGACGAGGCCCGGCTTCGCAATCCCGGACGAGGCCGAGGCGGCGAGCGCGCAGAGGACGAGCGCACCCACCGCCGGCACGAGCGCCCGGGGAACGCGGCGCTCCGTGAGTCCCGCGAGCACCAGGAGCGCCGCCGCGAGCACCGCGGCGCCGACGAGGAGCGTGTGCCCGGTTCCCTCGAGCGTCGCCGGCCAGCCGGCGCCGACGAGCACGCCCCCGAGCGCCGGGACGAGCCGGCGCGTCGCGATCGCGAGCGAGACGAGCAGGGCGAAGCCGAAGATCGCGACCAGGATCACGCCGTGCATCGCCACGTGCACGCGGGGGTCGAACGGCGTTCGCACGTCGTAGAAGTCGAGGAAGCCGTTCGAGAAGCGGCTCGCCGCGCGGCCGAGATGGTTCGGCCACTGCCCGAACGCGAGGCGCACGGCGAGCAGCGCGGCAACCGGCACGCTCGCCCACCTCGGCCGGACGAATGCCGCCGCGAGCGCCACGACCACGATCGCCGCGATCGTCCAGCCGCCGGTCACCGGCGACTCGAGCCGCAACCACGCCAGCACCAGCACCGCCGCCGGCACGGCGGTCGTCACCAACGCCCTACGCAACCTGCGCGTCCCTGGCCGTGAGCGTCGCCGCCAGGTCGCCGCCCTCGCGCACGACCGCGACCGGGATGCCGACCGTCTGCAGCCGCAGGAGCTGCGGCGCGACCGCATCGCCGACGTGGACGACCGAGGTCCCGCGGCGTGAGAGCGCACGCTGGACGAGGCGGTCCGCGAGCGGCACGTCGACGCGGGCCGTGACGACCACGAGCTCGAGCGACCGCGCTGCGATCCCGCCCTCCGCCTGCAGGAGCGCGTGCACCGGCGTGCGACCGTCCGCCTCCACCGTCGCGAGCACCTCGAGCGCGCGGTGCCAGTCACCCTCCGAGCCGACGGCCTGCACGGGCCGGCCGGCGGAGTTGACGACGAGCGCGCAGCGGCGGCCCCGCCGGACGTGGGTGCGCAGGATCGAGCCGGCGGCGCGGACGGCGACCTCGAACGCCTCGCCGCCGATCGCGGCGGCATGCGCGTCGAGCAGCACGACCACCTCGTCGCGCGGGGCGTCCTCGAGCTCCTTCACCATCAGCTGGCCGCGCCGGGCGGTCGACGGCCAGTGCACGGCCCGCAGGGAGTCGCCCTCGACCATCTCCCGCACGCTGTGCAGCTCGAACCCGGTCGGCCGGCGGAGCAGCAGCCGCCGGCCGTCCTGCGCATGCGCGCCGCCCTCGGAGAAGAGCGACTCGAGCTCGACGAGCCGCGGATAGACGACGAGGGCCTCCGGCTCGCCCTTCTCGAGCTGCGCGCGGGCGAGCCCGAACGGGTCCTCGATCGTCAGGCGGACCGTGTCGTACGCGTACCGCCCGCGGCGCACCGCCCGCAGGTCGTAGCCGCCTGCGAACCGGTGCCTCGCCTCACGGCGCAGCTCGACCGTTCGCTCGCCGAGCCGGCCGGCCCGCTCGACCGCGACGAGCGTCGGCGGCGCGACGCTCGACCGCGTCTCGACCTCGAGGTCGATCCGCACGTCCTCGCCCTCGAGCACCTCCCGCCCGCCGCCGTTCCGCCGCACCACCGGCGGGCGAGCGCTCAGGCGGACCCACCCGTACGCGAGCAGGGCTGCGAGGACGAGCCCGGCAGCGACCGGATAGAGCGCCTTCGAGCCGAAGATCCACGCGACGGCGTACACCGCGACGCCGAGCGCGAGCACCGCACGGCCGCGGCGCGTCATACGGGGACTGGCGTCCGCTCCACCGACTCGGCGACGATCTCCGGGCCGCCCAGGCCGGCGGCGCGCGCCTCGGGGCCGAGGATCAGCCGGTGCGACAGGACGGGCACCGCGACCGCCTTCACGTCGTCGGGCACGAGGTAGTCGCGGCCCTCGGCGAGCGCGCGCGCCTTCGCGACGCGGAGCAGCGCGATCCCAGCCCGCGGCGAGGCGCCGAGGTAGAGGCGCTCGTCGGCCCGCGTCTGCCGCAACACGGCGACGACATAGCGGCCGAGCGACTCCTCGACGTAGATCTCCCGCGCCTGCGCGGCGAGCCGGAGCACGTCCCGGCAGCCCGCCACCGGCGCCAGCGACTCGAGCGGCGGCGTGTGCGTCTGCTCGTCGAGCATCCGCGCCTCCTCCTGCAGCGACGGGTACCCGAGCTCGACGCGCATCGTGAAGCGGTCGAGCTGCGCCTCCGGCAGCGGATACGTGCCCTCGTACTCGATCGGGTTCTGGGTCGCGATCACCATGAACGGCCGCTCGAGCGTGTGCGTGACGCCGTCGACCGTCACCTGCGCCTCCTGCATGCACTCGAGGAGGGCGGCCTGGGTCTTGGGCGAGGCGCGGTTGACCTCGTCGACGAGCAGGAGGTTCGTGAAGACCGGGCCGCGACGGAACTCGAAGCTGCTGCTCCGCTGGTCGAAGACGTTGACCCCCGTGACGTCGGACGGGAGCAGGTCGGGCGTGAACTGCAGCCGCGAGAAGTCGCAGTCGAGCGAGCGCGCGAGCGCCTTCGCGAGCATCGTCTTCCCGACCCCGGGAAAGTCCTCGATGATCAGGTGCCCTTCGGCGATCAGGCACAGCACGACGAGCCGCAGCGTCTCCGCCGGTGCGTGGACGACACGCCGCAAGTTCGCGGTGATCGCGTCGACCAGGTCCGACGGCGCCGGTGCCAGCGCACGCTCAGCCAAGCAGCGCCTCGACCTCGTCGAGGATCGCGGCCGCGATCTCGTCCTTCGGCGCCTTCGCGATCGCGCGCTCGCCGGCGTGCGACACCACCGTCACCTCGTTGTCGGCGGCGTCGAAGCCGATGTCGGCGCGGGCGACGTCGTTGAAGACGATCAGGTCGACGTGCTTCCGGTCGAGCTTCTCGCGGGCACGCTCGAGGCCGCGCTCACCCTGATCGGCGGCGAAGCCGACGAGGACCTGCCCGTCCCGGCGCGCCTCGCCGAGCGACTGCAGCACGTCGGCCGTCGGCTCGAGCTCGACGGTCCAGACGGCGGCGTCCTTCGGCCGCTTCGTCGCGAGCGCCTCGGCCGGCCGGTAGTCGGCGACCGCTGCGGACATGACGATCACGTCGGCGAGCGGGCCGCGGGCGGCGGCCTCGCGCGCGAGGTCGGCGGCGGTCGGCGTCTCGATCACCTCGACTCCTACGGGCGCTGGCACCTGGAGGTTCGCGGCGAGGAGCGTCACCGCCGCACCACGACGGCGCGCCTCGGCGGCGACCGCGGCTCCCATGCGGCCCGACGAGCGGTTGCCGACGTACCGGACCGCGTCGATCGGCTCGCGGGTCCCGCCCGCCGAGACGAGCACCTGCTTGCCCCGCAACCGCGAGCCGCCGGACAGGAGCTCCTCGGCGGCCCGCACGATCTCGTCCGGCTCGGCCATGCGGCCGACGCCGAGCTCGCCCTCGGCCGTCTCCCCCTCGTCCGGCCCGACGAGGACGACGCCGCGCGCGCGGAGCGTCTCGGCATTCGCACGCGTCGCCGCGTTCGACCACATGCGCGGGTTCATCGCCGGCGCGACGAGCGTCGGCCCGCGATGCGCGAGCGCCGCCTCGGTGAGCACGTTGTCGGCCAGCCCGTGTGCGAGCTTCGCGAGCGTGTTCGCCGTGCACGGCGCGACGAGCAGCAGGTCGGCCCGCGTCAGATGGAGATAGACGTCCTCGGCCGGCGGGCGGCGGGCGAGCGCCCGGAAGGTCTCGGCGGCGACGAAGCGCTCGGCGCCGGGCGTGACGAGAGGGACGACGTCATGCCCGGACTTGACGAGCTGACGGCAGACCTCGCACGCCTTGTAGGCGGCGATGCCTCCGGACACGCCGAGGAGCACCCGGGCCATGGCCCGAATGATGCCTACGTCTCGAAGGGACGAACCGCGCGGGGCCTACGACGAGTAGTCGTAGGTGAGCATGCCCTCGGCGACTTCCTCGAGGGCCATGGTCAGGTAGTTCTTGGAGCGCGATTCCACCATCGGCGGCGGGTTGTCGTCGAAGGTGCCCTCACCGAGCTGGTGGTGGTAGTTGTTGATCTGCCTGGCGCGCTTCGCGGACACGATGACGAGCGCGTAGCGCGAATCCACGTTGCCCAGCAGGTCGTCGAGTCTCGTGTTCATGGCCGCGCCATGGTACCTGCACCTGCGAGAAGGCCCTCGACGA
>JBEQUF010000323.1:0-2581 GCA_040349295.1 Actinomycetota bacterium
GACACCGCATCGCGGAAGCGCTCGAGAACCTGCTCTCGAACGCGATCAAGTTCACGCCGCGCGGCGGCCGCGTCGACGTCTGGGCGGGATGCGAGGACGGGTCGCTCGTGCTGCGCGTCTCCGACACGGGCGTCGGCATCGCACAGGACGACTGCCGGCATCTCTTCGACCGCTTCTTCCGGGCGAGCGGCGCCGAGGGCGTTCCCGGCGCCGGGCTCGGGCTGTCGATCGTCAAGGCGATCGTCGACGCGCACGACGGTGCGGTCCGGGTGACGAGCGAGGTGGGTTCGGGTACGACCTTCGACGTGCGCCTCCCGGTCGCCCGGCCGGAGGTGGCGGTCGCCGCGTGAGATCCCCGAAACGGGTGACGGCGCCGCACGGTGATACGTATGGCGACGCACCACGCCCGATCCGACGATTGAACCGATCCGCATGATCAGCCACGACCAGAGCCTTCTCGAACGGCTGCCGCTCGTCAGCTACATGCTCGACGGGCAGGCGCCGCACGCGTCCCTGTACGTCAGCCCGCAGATCGACCGCATCTTCGGGCTCGACCCGCGGTCCTTCCTCGAGGATGACGACGCGTGGACGAAGTGCATCCACCCGGACGACCGCGAGCGTCTCGCGGACGCGCTCGCCTCACTGCAGGACGGGGCAGAGGAGATGACGGTCGAGTACCGCGTGCAGACCGGCGACCGCTGGGTCTGGGTCCGGGACACGGCGTCGCTCCAGGACGGCACGATCTGCGGCTATCTCGTCGACATCACGCGCGAGAAGGGGCTCGAGGACGACCTCGCGATGGAGCGTGCGACGCTCGACGCCTTCTTCGCGCGGTCGAGCATCGGCCTCGCGATCAGCGACGGCGACGGACGGTACGTCAGGATCAACGAGTCGCTCGCGCATCTGAACGGCGGCTCGCCGGGCGACTTCGTCGGCCGCACCCTCGCCGAGACGCGCCCGCACATCGCCGCCGTCGTCGACCCGCTGCGCGAGCGCGCGCTCGACGGCGACTTCCAGGTCGTCGTGTCCCACCCCGATCATCCGATCGAGGCGGTGCTGTCGTTCTTCCCCTTCGACGTCGGCGGCGAGCACTACGTCGGACGGGTCGTCGTCGACCTCACCGAGCAGCGACGCGCGCAGGCGGCCGAGGAGCAGTACCGCCATCTGATCGAGCAGCTCCCGCTCGTCGCGTACGTGAACGACGTCGAGCCCCGCCACGTCGCGCGGTGGGTCAGTCCGCAGATGGAGGAGCTGACCGGCTACACCGCCGAGGAGTTCCTCGCCGACGAGGCGCTCGGCGACGCGATCATCCATCCCGACGACGTCGCGACGATCCATGCGCTCGAGCAGGAAGGCGACGTCTTCGAGCACGAGTACCGCATCGTCCGCAAGGACGGTGAGATCCGCTGGGTGCTCGACCGGATGGAGACCGTCCGCGACGCCGACGGCATCGCGCTCTACGAGCAGGGCTTCCTCGTCGACGTCACCGACCGGTACGAGACGGCCGCGATGCTCCGCGCCGTCTGGGACGGCGCGCTCGACGCGATGGTCGTCGTCGACGACTACGGCAACTACATCGACGTCAACCCTGCTGCGTGCCGGCTCCTCGGCCGCACGCACGAGGAGCTGACGACGATGCACGTCGACGAGGTCTTCGGCGAGGGCGTGTTCGGCGCGTGGAGGAAGAAAGGGGTGCTCGCACACGAGTACCTCGTGACGCGCCCGGACGGGTCGCAGCGCCTGCTCGAGTCGCAGGCGACGGCGGACGTCCTTCCCGGCCACCATCTCGCCGCGCTCCGCGACATCACGGTGCGCCGGGAGCTCGAGGCGGAGGCCTGGCGCGCCCAGAAGCTCGAGACGGTCGCGCGGCTCGCCGGCGGCGTGGCGCACGACTTCAACAACCTCCTGACCGCCATCCGCGGCTACGCCCAGCTCCTCACGGGGCGTGCCGACGAGGGCTCCGTCGAACACCATCACGCGAGCGAGATCGACCGCGCCGCGGCCCGGGCGGCGGAGCTCACCGCGCAGCTGCTCGCACTCGGCCGCCGCCAGACGCTGCGCTCGCGTCCGCTCGACCTCAACCGGCAGCTCGAGGACGAGGCGGCGGCGCTGCGCGCGCTCCTCGGCCCGAGCACCGAGCTCGTGCTCGAGCTCGACCCCGTCCTCGACCCGGTCCGGGTCGACTGGCAGCTGCTCTTGCAGGCGGTCACGAACATCGTCGCGAACGCGGCCGAGGCGACCGCCGCCGGCGGCCGGATCGTCGTGCGGACAAGGAACGAGTCGCTGCGCGGCCACGACGGTCTCGCCGACGGCCCGTACGTCGTGCTGAGCGTCCAGGACGACGGCTGCGGCATCGACTCGAGCCAGCTCGAGCACGTCTTCGAGCCGTTCTTCACGACGAAGGAGGTCGGCGACGGCACCGGCGGCCTCGGGCTCGCGAGCGCGTACGGCACCGTCACCCAGAGCGGCGGGACGATCACCGTCGAGAGCGAGGCCGGCGCCGGCGCGACGTTCGCGATCCACCTGCCGTCGGCGGCGCCGGCCGAGGGCGAGACGATCCTCGTCGTCGACCGCGACCGCG
>JBEQUF010000331.1:0-4114 GCA_040349295.1 Actinomycetota bacterium
CCGGGACGCTGCACGGCGACCGGGACGGCAACCTCGGGGCGCTGCGCGGCCGAACGTGGGACGGCGTCGTCGACACGAGCGGCTACGTGCCGCGGATCGTCCGCCAGTCGGCCGAGCTGCTGCGCGACGCGGTGCAGCGATACGTCTTCGTCTCGTCGATCTCGGTCTACGCCGACTTCAGCACGCCGGTGAGCGAGGCGTCGCCGGTGGCCGAGCTCGACGATCCGGACACCGAGGAGATCCTTCCGAACTACGGCGCGCTGAAGGCGGCCTGCGAGCGCGTCGTCGAGGAGGCCTACGGCGACCGCAGCGCGCGCGTCCGGGCGGGGCTGATCGTCGGGCCGTACGACCCGACCGACCGCTTCACGTACTGGCCGCGGCGGATCGGCGCGGGCGGCGACGTGCTCGCGCCCGGCGATCCCGACGCGCCGACGCAGCTCGTCGACGCGCGCGACCTGGCGGCATGGCTCGTGCGGCTCGCGCTGCACGGGCCCGGCGGCGTCTTCAACGCGACCGGGCCGGCGGCGCCGCTGACGATGCGGGAGCTGTTCGAGCGGTCGCGCGACACGCTCGGCTCGGACGCGAGCTTCGTCTGGGTGGACGACCAGACGGTGCTCGACGCGGGCGTCGAGCCGTGGTCGGAGCTGCCGCTCTGGCTGCCGGGCACGGACTACGCGGGCATGGCCCGGGCGGACATCAGCCGGGCGGTCGAGGCGGGCCTGACGTTCCGGTCGCTCGAGGAGACCGTGCGCGACACCTTCGCGTGGGACGCGGGCGAGCCCGGGGAGCGGCCGACATTGACGCGCGAGAAGGAGGCCGCCGTCCTCGGCGCGGCCGGTCGGGCGTCGTGAGCCGGACACGCATCAAGCGCGAGCCGCAGCGCGGCCGCTACGACCGCGAGACGATCGACGCGATCCTCGACGAGGCGCTGATCGCGCACGTCGGCTTCGCGCAGGACGGCCAGCCGTACGTCATCCCGACGCTGCACGCGCGCGTCGGCGACGTCGTCTACTTCCACGGGTCGGCCGCGTCGCGGATGCTCCGCGAGCTCGACGGCGGCGTGCCGGTCTGTCTGACCGTGACGCTCTTCGACGGGCTCGTCCTGGCGAAGTCGGTCTTCAACCACTCCGTCAACTACCGCAGCGTCGTCCTGCTCGGGACGGCGACGCGCGTCCCCGACGGCGAGAAGGAGGAGGCGCTGCGGGCGCTGACCGAGCAGCTCGCGCCGGGCCGGTGGGACGAGGTGCGCGCCCCGACGGCGCTCGAGCTGAAGGCGACGTGGATCCTGGCGCTGCCGATCGACGAGGCGTCGGCGAAGGTGCGGGTCGGCGGCCCCGAGGAGGAGCCGGAGGACGAGGACCTGCCGATCTGGCACGGCGTCGTGCCGGTGCAGCTCACGGCAGGTCCGAGCGAGTACAACTGGAAGCGCGTCCGCGACGGCATCGTCGGCGCCCCCACGAAGGAGGAAGCACGCTGAACACATTCGAGAAGCACACCCTGGACAACGGCCTGCGGGTCCTGACCGCGAACCTGCCGCAGGCGCAGTCGGTCACGGTGATGGTGATGCTCGCCGCCGGGTCCCGCTACGAGACCGCGGCCAACAACGGCATCGCCCACTTCTCGGAGCACATGTTCTTCAAGGGCACGGAGCGGCGACCGACCGCGAAGCACATCGCCGGCGAGATCGACGCGATCGGCGGGCAGATGAACGCGTTCACCGGCAAGGAGTACACGGCGTACTACGTCCGCTGCGCCGCCGAGTCGCGCGACGTCGCGCTCGACGTGATCGCGGACATGCTCCGCAACTCGCTCTTCGATCCCGAGGAGATCGAGCGCGAGAAGGGCGTGATCCTCGAAGAGATGAACATGTACTACGACACGCCGCGCGACTACATCGGCAACGTCTACGAGCAGCTTCTCTACGGCGACCAGCCGCTCGGGTGGGACATCGTCGGGCGCGGCGAGACGGTTCGGGGCGCGACGCGGGAGACGTTCACGTCCTACCTCGATGCCTGGTACCACCCGTCGCGCATGGTGCTCGGCCTCGGCGGCCGCGTCGGCGACGACGCGCTCGAGCGCGCGAACGAGCTGTTCGGCGACATGGCGGCGACGCCGACCGCCGAGCCTGCGCCGGTGCAGCCGCACGCGAACGGACGCGTCAGCGTCTTCACGAAGCAGTCCGAGCAGGCGCACATCATCCTCGGCGTCCCGAGCTACCCGATCGACCATCCCGACCGCTATGCGCTGATGATGGTCGCGAGCGTCCTCGGCGGCGGCATGTCGTCGCGCCTCTTCACCGAGGTGCGCGAGCGGCGCGGCCTCGCCTACTACGTGCACGGGCTCAACCACTCGTACACCGACGCGGGCTCGCTGTACTCGCAGGCGGGCGTCGACATCAAGCGCATCGACGACGCCGTGACGACGATCGCCGGCGAGCTGCGGAAGATGGCGGCCGAGCCGGTGCCGGCGGACGAGTTCGCGAAGGCGAAGGCGTTCTCGAAGGGACGGTTCGTGCTCGAGCTCGAGTCGCCGCAGGGCCTGATCCTGTTCGGCCTCCGCCGCGAGGTGCTGGAGCACGAGTCGCCGGATCTCGAGTCGGTGCTCGCGAAGATCGACCAGGTGACGACCGAGGACGTGCAGCGCGTCGCGGCCGACCTGATCCGCGACGAGCAGCTGCGGCTCGCGGTGATCGGCCCGTTCGACGACGCCGCCCGCTTCGAAGCCCTGCTCTAGAAGACCCTGCTCCAGAAGAGCCGCGACCCGGTTGCAGCGCAACCGGGTCGCGTGATTTCACAGCGTCAGGGTCGGCGGTCCGCTTGGCACCGATGCGCGGACTCGCCCGTCAAAGTGCCTTCGACCCGACGGGTATCTCGCTCGCTAACGCGGGTATCCAATCATTCGATACGGACGAAGGGAAGTCCTGTCAAATGTCCATTGTCCGCAACGTGGTTGCGGGACATGTCCCGCAACCACGTTGCCGGCCCTGTCCTAGGACTCGTCCGACGCCTCGGACGACGCGCGCGTCTGGATCTCGGAGACGACGTTCGGGTCGGCGAGCGTCGTCGTGTCGCCGAGCAGACGGTTCTCGGCGACGTCGCGGAGCAGGCGGCGCATGATCTTGCCGCTCCTCGTCTTCGGCAGCTCGGGCGTGAAGACGATGTTCGCGGGCTTCGCGATCGGGCCGATCTTCTTGGCCACGTGGTCGCGGAGCTCCGCCATCTTCTCGACCGAGCCCTCCTTGCCACCCTTGAGCGTCACGTACGCAACGATCGCCTCGCCGGTGGTCGCGTCCTTGCGCGACGTCACCGCCGCCTCGGCGACCTCGTGGTGGTCGACGAGCGCCGACTCGACCTCGATCGTCGAGATGCGGTGCCCGCTGACGTTCATCACGTCGTCGACCCGGCCGAGGAGCCAGAAGTCGCCGTCGCGGTCGATGCGGGCGCCGTCGCCGGCGAAGTACGTGTTCTCGTACTTCGACCAGTACGTCTCCTTGTACCGCTCGGGGTCGCCGAAGATGCCGCGCAGCATCGACGGCCACGGCTTCTTGAGGACGAGGTACCCGCCGCCGCCCGGCCCGACCTCGTTGCCCTGCTCGTCGAAGACCCCGGCGTCGACTCCCGGGAACGGCTTCGTCGCCGAGCCCGGCTTCGTCGTCGTGATCCCGGGCAGCGGCGTGATCAGGATCGAGCCCGTCTCGGTCTGCCACCACGTGTCGACGATCGGCGTGCGGTCGCCGCCGATGTGCTCCCGGTACCAGACCCATGCCTCGGGGTTGATCGGCTCGCCCACGCTGCCGAGCAGGCGCAGCGACGACAGGTCGTGCTTCTGCGCGTGCTCCGGCCCCCACTTCATGTGCGAGCGGATCGCCGTCGGCGCCGTGTAGAGGATCGTCACGCCGTAGCGCTCGACGATCTCCCACCAGCGGTCCTTGTCCGGGAAGTCGGGCGTGCCTTCGTACAGGACGCTCGTCGCGCCGTTGCACAGCGGCCCGTAGACGATGTAGCTGTGGCCCGTGATCCAGCCGATGTCGGCCGCGCACCAGTACACGTCGTCCTCGGGCTTCAGGTCGAAGATGTACCAGTGGGTCGTCGCGGCGCCGGTGAGGTAGCCGCCG
>JBEQUF010000333.1:0-4620 GCA_040349295.1 Actinomycetota bacterium
GTCGTGCCGGCGTCCTTCAGCGTGTGGCAGCTCGCGCACTCGGTCGTGAAGATCTTCTTGCCGTCCGTGCCGAGCGAGGACGGAGACGGGGCGTTCGCCTTGCCGGTGCCCGAGACCGCGGCGACGTAGGCCGCGACGTCCTGGGCGTCCTGGCCCTTGACGAGGTTCTTCGGCATCGGCGCGGAAGGCTGGCGGATCTGCAGAAGCACGACGTTCTGGATCGTGCTCTCCTTGAAGCCCTGCTGCTTGTCGGCCGCGAAGGCGTCGTCGAGGTTCGGCCCGACGGTGCCGTGGGCGTTCGCCGCCGCCAGCGTGTGGCAGCCCGCGCACTGGGACGTGAACAGCTTGGCGCCGTTCGTCTGGTCCGTGCCGTGGGTCTCCGCCTTCCCGCCGGTTCCACAACCCGCGAGCAGCAGCGCCAGTCCGATGAGTAGAAGCCCTCGCCTCACGACCCGTTGAGTCTACGCAGGTGGGTTGCTGCCGGTCGAGCCGACCTTCGCAACGGCCTCGTCCCGCGTCGGGTAGATGGTGAACACGCGGTCGAGCCCCGTGATCTCGAAGATCTTCGTGATGTTGCGGTCGCTACAGACGAGCGACAGCTGGCCGTCGTTCGAGCGGAGCCGCTTGACCCCGCCGACGAGCACGCCGAGGGTCGTCGAGTCGATGAACGTCGTGTTCGAGAAGTCGACCACGACCTCTTTTCCGCCCTGGCCGATCACCTCGAGCAGCTGCTGCTTGAACTCGGGCGCTGTGTACAGATCGACCTCGCCCGCGAGCGAGATGACGTAGGAGTCATCGCTCAGCTGCTCCGTCTTGATGTCGAAGTTCATCGAATCCCCCCGGTTCGGTGTCGCGGGGATATTAGTGTCCCTAGCCGCCGAGCTGCTTGATGATCTGCTTGATCTGCGCGGCGCTCGACGAGTCCGGGTTCAGCTTCAGGTACTGCTTGTAGGCCTTGATCGCCACCGCCGAGTCGCCCGCCGTCTGGGCGGCCGAGCCGAGCTGGAACCAGGCGTTCGAGTTCTTCGGCTGGAGCTTCGTCACCTGCTGCCAGGAGGTCTGCGCACCGGTGTAGGCGAGCTGCGTCCGCTGGCCGAGGTCGGTGACGCTCGACTGGGCGTCGGTCGAGGCGGCGCTCTCGATCGGGTTCGACCCGAGCGCGGTGCCGAGCTTGCCCGTCGGCAGGAACGTCGAGCTCGGCGCGACGAGCTGCTGGTTCGTGTACGCGTTCTGGTAGTCGGTGTAGTACGTCTGCGCCTGCGTCGCCTCCAGCCCCGCGAGCTCCGTCCAGGCCGCGACGTCCTTCGACTTGAGGTTCGTGTACTGCTGCAGGGCCGCGATCGCGTTCGCCGTGTCGCCGTGCGACTCGTAGGCGGTCGCGAGGTCGCGATAGCCCTTCGGGTCGTTCGGCGCCTTCTGGATCTCCTTCTGGGCGTGCGAGACCGACTTGCCGCTGTGGTGGAAGATGTTCAGGTTCTGGAACAGCTGGTCGAGGCCGCTGTTCGAGCCCGAGCCGACGCCGACGAAGGCGAAGGTCAGGGCGAAGAGGACGGCGAGCGCGGCGAAGACCCAGCGCTGCCGGCGCCGGATCCGCATGAAGAAGAGGTCCTGGTTCGGGTTGCCGCCCGCCGCATGCCCGCGCCGGCCCTGCGGCCTCGGCTTGGGCTTCGCGGCCTGCTTGGCCTTTACGGCTGCGCGTGCCATGGGGCAGCCAGATTAGCGGCTTCCATGCGCCGTTCAACGAGCCGCGAGAGCTGGATCGAGGCCTCGAAAAGCACCCAGAGCGGTGCGATCTCGATGCAGGTCGTGACCGGGTCGACGCCGGGCAGCGCGACCGCGATCGCCGCGACGATGAAGTAGCCCATCCGCCGGTTCTTCCGCAGCTGCTTCGAGGTCAGGATCCCGAGCCGGACGGCCGAGAGGACGAAGACGGGCAGCTCGAAGACGAGGCCCATCGCGAGCAGGACCATCGTCACGAAGGAGTAGTAGTCCTTCGCCCGCAGCTGGATGTGGAACTGCTGCTTGTCGTAGTTCGTCAGGTAGTGGATCGCGGCCGGCAGGACGACGAAGTAGCCGAAGACGATGCCGCCGGCGAGGAGGGCGCTCGCGAACCCGACCGCGAGCAGCACCTTCCGCTCGAGGTTCGCGTCGACGGCGGGCGCGAGGAACGACCAGAGCTGCCAGAGGATCACGGGCGCGGCGAGGAGGACCGCGCCGAGCAGGCAGATCTTCATCACCGTCAGGAACGGCTCGGCGACCGAGAACGTCGTCGGCCGGGCGACGTGCGCCGGCAACGGCCGGTTCAGCCAGTTCAGGACGTGCGTGTGGAAGACGTAGAGGACGACGAACCCGACGAGCAACGCACCGATGCAGACGAACAGCCGCTGACGCAGCTCCTCGAGATGCTCGACGAGCGTCACTTCCTCGCCGTGGTCGAGGCGGCGTGGAAGGCGCTTCATGATCCTGCGCTAGACGCTCTCGCGGTCGCGAGCCTCGGACGGCGCCGGCAGCTCGGGAGCGACCTCGTCATGGGTCTTGCCCGTGACCGAGTCCTTGAACTCCCGCATGCCGGAGCCGAGCGAGCGACCGATCTCCGGCAGCCGCTTCGCGCCGAACAGCAGGAGCGCGAGGAGCAGCAGGAGGATGATCTCGCCGGTGCCGATATTTCCCATGGGGCGTAGCGTACCCCGTTTCGGGCAATACGGGCTTCGTGGGACCGAAGAAATCGCTGAGCGAGCAGGTGATCGTCGTCACCGGCGCCTCGTCCGGCCTCGGCCGCGCCGTGGCCCGGCTGGCGGGGAGGCGCGGCGCGTCGGTCGTCTTCACCGCGCGGAACGGCGCGGCGCTGGATGCGTGCGTGCGCGAGATCGAGGCCTTCGGCGCGGAGGCGCTGGCCGTTCCGGCCGACTGCACGGTCCAGGACGAGGTGGCCCAGGTGGTCGAGCAGGCGGTCGACCGCTTCGGCCGGATCGACACGTACGTCGCGAACGCGATCGTCACCGTCTACGCCGAGACCTACCGCTACGAGCCGGACGAGCTGCGGCGGATCATGGACGTCAACTTCTTCGGCCAGGTCTACGGCTACTGGGCCGCGCTGCCGCACCTGCGCGACTCGTGCGGGACGTTCGTCTCCGTCCAGTCGGCGCTCGCCTACCGCGGCATCCCGCTCCAGGGCGGCTACTGCGCCTCGAAGGCGGCGCTCCGGGCCTTCTTCGAGAGCGCCCGGGTCGAGCTCGAGCGCGCCGGGTACGGCGTCGACGTCTCCGTCGTCCTGCCGGGCGCGATCAACACGCCGCAGTTCGACCGCGACCGCCAGAAGCTCGGCAAGCAGCCGATGCCCGTGCCGCCGATCTACCAGCCGGAGCCGTTCGCCGACGCCGTGCTCCACTGCTGCGAGCGGCCGGTGCGCGAGCTGCCGGTCGGCTGGGGCGCCCAGAAGCTCCTCTGGGGGCAGAAGCTCTCGCCGCGCGCCGGCGACCGGATGCTCCTCCGGATGGGCTGGAGCGCCCAGCACACCGGCGAGGTCAAGCCGCTCGACGCGCCCGACAACCTCTTCGAGACGATGCCCGGCGACCCGGGCGCCCACGGGCGCTTCGACGACCGGGCGCGGGGGTCGACGCTCTGGACCTCGCTGCGGCTCCGCCGCCGGCTCCTCGGCGCCGCCGTCGTCGGTGCGGCCGCGGTCGCAGGATCCGTTGAGCGGGGCCGGAAGCACGGCCTCCTCCGCTAGACTTCGCCGGGTCTTTGTGCGGCTGAAAAGCCCGCACTTCCTTTGGAAAGGACGTCTGTTTGTGGGGACGCTGAAGCTCGAAAACCTGCACGTCGCGCTCGAGGACGGCACCGAGATCGTCAAGGGCGTCGACCTCGAGGTCGGCCTGAACGAGGTGCACGCGATCATGGGCCCGAACGGCTCGGGGAAGTCGACGCTCTCGTACGCGATCATGGGCCACCCGGCCTACGAGATCACCGAGGGCCGCATCCTCGTCGACGGCGAGGACGTGACGGAGCTGGAGGCAAACGAGCGCGCCGAGCGCGGGCTCTTCCTCGCCTTCCAGTACCCGCACGCGATCCCGGGCGTGACGGTGACGAGCTTCCTGCGCAGCGCGATCAACGCGGTTCGCAAAGCCAAGAACGGCGGCGTCGACGACCCGATCGCGATCCCGGAGTTCCGGAAGACGCTGCTCGCCGAGATGGACCGGCTGAAGGTCAGCCGCGAGCTCGCCTCGCGCTACCTGAACGACGGGTTCTCGGGCGGCGAGAAGAAGCGGGTCGAGATCCTGCAGATGGCGATGCTGAAGCCGCGCTTCGCGGTGCTCGACGAGACCGACTCCGGCCTCGACATCGACGCGCTCCGCGTCGTCGCCGGCGGCGTGAAGGAGCTCGTCGGCCCGGAGATGGGCGCGCTCGTCATCACGCACTACCAGCGCATCCTCGACTACATCGAGCCGGATCACGTGCACGTGTTCGTCGACGGCAGGATCGTCGAGAGCGGCGGCCCGGAGCTCGCGCACAAGCTCGAGGCCGAGGGCTACGACCAGTTCATCCCCGCAGGGACGGAGGCGTCATGAGCCAGACCGAGACCGAGATCGTCGAGGGGATCGGCTCCGACTGCGCGATCAA
>JBEQUF010000344.1:0-2878 GCA_040349295.1 Actinomycetota bacterium
ACACGACGATTGCGATCGCGCCGTAGAACGCCACCGCTGCCGCGCTGTGGCCGGACGGGAACGCGCCGGTCGCCGGGATGGGGTCGAGGTGCGCGATCGGCGGCCGCGGTCGGTCGACGACGAAGCTGGCGAGCGAGAAGATGCCGACCTCGAGCACGAGCGCGCCCGCGAGCAGCGCCGGTTCGGTCCACCTCCGCCACAGCCAGGTGAACAGCGCGCACAGGAGCACCGCAGCGGGGATCTTCACGTAGGCGTCGGCGACGAAGCTCCCGGCCTCGCTGATGCCGTCCCAGGTGCCGGTGCGGTGGCGCGCGAACCAGCGCGCGACGCGGTCGTCGAACGAGCGAACGCCGCCGAGCTCGTGCATCACGAGCAGACCGAGGCCCGAGACCACCGCCGTCATCGCCACGAAGGTGACGATCCAGATCGCCAGGCCCCGTCGGTCGACGGGAGGTGTTCGCCACCACGGTGTCGCGGCTTCCTCGACGGCGGTCGGAGGCCCGGAGGGAGACGAGATGCGCACGGTGTCGGTCACGAGCGGGCTCTACCCGTTCGCGATCGCTGTCACGCACCGGGGGATTGTCATCTGTCTCCTCGTGCGGCACCGTAGAGGGGTCTGAAGACGGGCAGACGATCACGGAGGTGTCGGAATGGCCGGAGTCGTCAGCAAGGGGTTCGCGTCCGCCGACGAGGTGCGCACGCCCGACAAGACCCGACTGGAGATCGTGGATCTCGGCGGGGGGATCAAGGCCGCGCGCATGACCGCGGAGCCGGGCTGGAAGTGGTCCGAGTGCATCAAGCCGGTCGTCGGGGGTGACAGCTGCCAGACGCACCACGTCGGAACGGTCGTGGCGGGGAGCATCCACATCGCGCACGAGGACGGCACCGAACAGGAGCTCTCCGCGGGCGACGCCTACGTCATCGAGCCCGGGCACGACGCGTGGGTCACGAGCACCGAGCCGTTCGTCGGGCTCGAGTTCGACAGCAGCGCAGCGGCGTCGTTCGCGAAGGGCAGCTGACGCGGGACGTCCCGGCCCGATCTGGTGTCGGACCGGGACGCCGCGGTGGCGGAGGGACTGGGATTTGAACCCAGGGTGACTTGCGCCACAATGGTTTTCGAGACCATCCGATTCGGCCGCTCTCGCATCCCTCCGAGCGCCGGTCAGTGTAGGCGGCGGGCCGACGAGAACTCCTCGGCGAACGCTCGGCCGGTCTGCGGTCGGCGGTGTCTCACGACATCGTCGCGACGAGGTCCTTCGGTGTGATCGTGCCCTCGACGATCTGGCGGGCGGTCTCGCTCAGCAGGCGGTTGGGACTGCGCGTGAAGCGCCGGATGAGGTCGAACGCCCGGTCGACGTCGATCTTCGCGTGCTCGGCGACGATGCCCTTCGCCTGCTCGATCACGATGCGGGATTCGAGCGCGTGCTCGAGCTGTGCGGCGAAGGCGTTGCGATCGCGGATCACGCGCTCCTGCAGGATGCCGATGGTGGCGATGTCGGCCATCGCCTGCGCGACCCCGAGATCGTCGTCGTTCAGGCCGGCCGCGCCGGACGAGAAGAGGTTGAGGGCTCCGACCACCTCGGCGCGGAGTCGCATCGGGACCGCGGAGACGGCGACGAACCCGCTCTCCTGCGCACGGGGCGCGAAGCGCGGCCAGCGAGTCGCGGCTTCTTCCGGAGACTCGCACACGACCGCTGCGCGGGATCGGTACGCGTCGAAGCATGGCCCTTCCTCGAGCTGGAGCTCGAGCAGCTCCACGAGGCGCATCTGCTCGCTGGAACACGCGGTGTGGCGGAGTGTGCCGTCGGGGTCGACGAGCATGATCCCGGCCGCGGAGACGTCCAGCAGTTCGACGCAGCGCTCGGCGAGCGTCTGCATGAAGTCGATGATGTCGTAGTCGTCGACCAACGTGTCCGCGAGGCCGACGAATGTTTCGACGAGGACTCGTTCTCGCGTCATC
Organism: Actinomycetota bacterium; assembly: GCA_040349295.1. GTDB lineage: Bacteria > Actinomycetota > Thermoleophilia > Gaiellales > Gaiellaceae > Palsa-739. The sequence goes on from JBEQUF010000344.1 coordinate 1,961, forward strand.
GTGACCGCCTTGGTCGTGTCTGCATCAGCCTACGTTTGCCCCGGCGCATCGCCGTCGAAGCGGACCGTGCCCGCGACGACGTCGTCGGCCACCGCGGTGATCGGTCGACCTTCGGCGAAGGCGTAGGCCCGCAGCATGATCAACGCGTCGTCCACCCCGACCGCCATCTGCACGGAGATCTTCCCGGTGGCCTGGTGGACGACCGCCCGGTGGGCGGGGACGTGCTCGAGCTGCCAGGCGAGCGAACCCTCGCCGGCGACCGACTGCCAGCTCAGGACCGTGCGCCCCGCGACGTACGCGACCGTGGCCGCATCCTCGCACTGGTCGTCGGTCAGCATGCCGGTGCGCTGGCTGTAGAGGTTCAGGGCCCCGATGCACGTGGGGCCCACGAGGAGCGGGAAGCCGAACACAGCCTGGACCCCTTCGGCCATCGCGCGCTCCCGGAAGCCTGGCCAGCGGATGCCGCCCGCGCCCGCGAGGTCGGGCACCAGGACCGGTTCGCGAGTGGAGAACGCGTCGACGCAGGGCCCCTCGCCCAACGTGAACTGCGAGTCCTCGATCGCCTCCGCGACGGAGTCGGACGCGCACACCGTGCCGAGCGCCTGACCGCGCAGGATCAGGACGACGCCTGCACCGTGCACACCGACCACACGCGCCGACGCGCGGCAGAGCGACCGTTGCGGATCGGCCTCCCCCGCGGCGAGCGCGGCGACGACGCGCGCGACCCGCTGGGGCTCCAACCCGTCGTGTGGCATCCGCGGTGTCCTCCCCCGAAGCTGCGGGCTCGAGGGGTGCAGGCGAGAACGGGGACTCGGTCGCCGTCCACACGCCCAGCGGGCAGGATCCGATGGTACCGGCGCGTGCCGCTACCGGGCGCGGCGAGCGCTGAAGAACTCCCGGAGCAGGGCCGCCGACTCG
>JBEQUF010000383.1:0-5678 GCA_040349295.1 Actinomycetota bacterium
GTGGCTCGTCGACGGGCTCGTCGTCCGCGAGGAGCGGATGCGCCGCAACCTCGAGGGCTCGCACTCCCTCTTCTTCAGCCAGCGCGTGCTGCTCGCGCTCGTCGAGTCCGGGCTGTCGCGCGACGACGCGTACCGCGCCGTGCAGCGCAACGCGATGCGCGCGTGGGACGAGGAGCTCGACTTCCGCGAGCTCGTCCGCGCCGACGACGAGATCGCCTCACGCGTCGATCTCGACGAGGTCTTCGACCTCGGCGCGTACACGACGCACGTCGACACCATCTTCAGCCGCCTGCAATCGCTCAAGCCCAGAGAGGAAGCCGTTCATGTCTGAGACGCACGTCGCCAGCGGGAAGGTCCGCGAGATCTACGCAATCGACCCCACCGCCGACGATGGGGACAAGCTGCTGCTCGTCGCGTCCGATCGGATCTCCGTCTTCGACGTGATCCTCCCGACCGAGATCCCCGACAAGGGGCGCGTGCTCACCGGGCTCAGCGGCTTCTGGTTCACGCTCCTGCGCGAGATCGTCCCGAACCACATGCTCGCGATCCGCGAGGACGGCCGCTCGATGGAGTGCAAGAAGCTCGAGATGCTGCCGGTCGAGGTGATCGTGCGCGGCTACATCACCGGCTCCGGCTGGAAGGACTACCAGGAGAGCGGGAAGGTCTCGGGCCACACGCTGCCCGAGGGGCTGCAGGAGTCCGACCAGCTGCCGACGCCGATCTTCACGCCGTCGACGAAGGCGGTCGAGGGGCACGACGAGAACATCACCCGCGACCGGGCCGGCGAGCTGATCGGCGAGGCGCGGATGAGCGAGGTCGAGGCGGTCGCGATCGAGCTCTACACGACCGCAGCGGAGTACGCGCGCCGCCAGGGGATTATCATCGCCGACACGAAGTTCGAGTTCGGGCTCGACGAGCACGGCAACCTCGTGCTCGGCGACGAGGCGCTGACGCCGGACTCGTCGCGCTTCTGGCCGGCCGACCAGTACGAGCCCGGCCGCGGCCAGGCGAGCTTCGACAAGCAGTACGTCCGCGACCACACCGCGGCCACGGGCTGGGACAAGACCTACCCGGGCCCCGAACTGCCCGAGGACGTCGTCATGCACACGCGCTCGAAGTACATCGAGGCGTTCGAGCTGCTGACGAAGATCCCGTGGGGCGAGTACGTCGCCAACCCGAGCGTGGTGCTCGGGTGAAGGCGACCGTCCTCGTCCGGCCGAAGCAGGGGATCCTCGACCCGCAGGGCCAGGCCGTCGAGAGCGCGCTCGGGCATCTCGGCTTCAAGGTGAGCGCGGCGCGGATCGGCAAGGTGATCGACCTCGACGTCGACGCGCCGGATGCCGCGACGGCGAAGTCGCAGGTCGAGGAGATGTGCCGCCAGCTGCTGACGAACCCGCTGATGGAGTCGTTCGAGGTCGAGATCGTTGGCTAGCCCGCAGCCGCGGATCGGCGTCGTCACCTATCCCGGGTCGCAGGACGACCGCGACGCGCTGTGGGCGCTCGCCTCGGTGGATGCCGAAGCGGTCGCGGTGTGGCACGAGGAGGCGGAGCTGCCCGACCTCGACGCGGTCGTCGTCCCCGGCGGCTTCTCGTACGGGGACTACCTGCGCTGCGGCGCGATCGCGCGCTTCTCGCCGGCGACGAAGGCGATCGTCGAGTTCGCGAACGCGGGCGGCCTCGTGCTCGGCATCTGCAACGGCTTCCAGATCCTCTGCGAGGCGGGCCTCCTGCCGGGCGTGCTGCTCCGCAACGCCGAGCTGCGGTTCATCTGCAGGGACGTCCCGCTGATCGTCGAGCGCGACGACACGCCGTTCACGTCGCGGTGCACGCTCGGGGACACGATCGTCATCCCGGTCAAGCACGGCGAAGGCCGGTACCTCCCGCCGGCGGATCTCGACCCCGCGCAGGTCGTCCTCCGCTATGCGACCGAGTGCAACGGCTCGGTCGACGACATCGCCGGCGTCCGCAACGCGGCCGGCAACGTGATGGGCCTGATGCCGCATCCCGAGCACGCGGTCGACCCGCTGCTCGGCTCCGCCGACGGGGCGCTGATCCTCGCCTCGCTCGTCGAGGCCGCCCGCGCGCGGGCCCTTGCGGCGGCGTAGCCGCGGTGTGACAATCCGCGGGTGGTCGCCGCCCACGCCGCGAAGCCTCCGTGCGCGCTCGTCACCGCGGCCGACGTCGCGGCCGTCGCGAAGGCGAAGCCGGGGAAGCCGCAGGCGCAGACGCTCGGGCTCTTCAAGTCGTGCACGTACCGCGCCGGTGCGTTCACCGTCACGGTCCAGAGCCGCCAGGTCGACCACGGCACCTTCGTCAAGAGCGCGAAGGCGAACCCGGGGCCGGTCAAGCAGGTGAATGCGAACGAGTTCTCGGTCGGCGGCGGCACCGTGCTCCTCGTCTGGAAGCACGGCACGTCGGTGACCGTGCTCGTGCTCGGCGCGGCGCAGCCGCTCGCCGCCGAGCAGGCGCTCGCGAACCGCGCGCTCGCGCGGCTCTAGGCACGCAGACCGGGTTGCAACCGCGTTGCAACCCGGTCGCGCTCTACAAGCCCAGCGCTTCCGCCAGCGCCGGATGCTGGGACAAAGCGGTTCGCAGCCGTGCCACGTCTCGCCGGCGGAGCGTCACCGGCCCGCGGCGTGCAGTGCCGCCCGACGAGTAGGCGAAGCGCACGAGGCGCTCGCCGTTCGCGGTCTCGAGCAGCTGCACGACCGACCTGAACCGCTTGTCGCCCGCCTGTTGCGGGACGGACAGCTCCTCGACGAGATCCGCCGGTCCCCACGGTGTCGCCGTCTTCGTTCCCATGGGGAAGAACGTACGCGGGGAGGCGTCACGCGTCCGTGACGCCTCCCCGCAGAAACCGTCACGCCGTTGCGACGAGTTCCTGCTCCGCGCGCAACCAGTTCTCGATCGGGTCAGCGTTGCCCTCGAGATGGATGTAGTACGCGCGCGTGGCGATGTCCTCGTAGGACACCGTGATCGTCGGCGCTGCCTTCCTCCGCCGGATGGCGGGCTTCTTCGCGGCAGGCGCCTTCGACGTCTTCGACTCGGTGCGCTTCGCAGGCATCCTGTCGTGCTCTCCCTTCCTACGTGGAACGAACGGACACCTAGCCGTTCGGCCCGTGCACGAAGGTTCCTCCGCGGCTCGCTCAGCCGCCGCGGATCCACGGGTCGACGAAGGCGTCGTCGACCTGCCACGTGCCGCCGGCGGCCGTGACGCGGATCTGTGCGTAGGCCGTCAGCAGCGGCAGCCCGAGCGCCGAGCTCACCCGGTCGGACGGCGTCCAGACACCGGTTCCGGCCTGGTCGTCGAGATTGAGGATCCCGGTCAGGTTGCCGGTGAGACCGCGGAAGAGCACCTGGATCTGCAGGTCGCCGCCCGCCGCGCCGCGCGTGAACATCCGCACCGCCGGGTCGAGCAGGTTGATGCAGAAGCCGGGACTCGTCGCGCTCGCGCCCTGCGGCAGCACGAGCGAGTGCGCGCCGGAGCCGTTCTTGTACCAGGGCTCGTTGCCGTTGCCGACGAAGGCGCCGCCGGTGAGCGACCAGCCCGTGGCGCCGCTCTCGAAGCCGTTGTTGCCGAAGCCGAAGTACGCGTGGCCGTCGCCGAACTGGGCGAACGGGTACGTGTTCGTCCCGCAGGTCGGCAGCACGAGCTGCGTCACCGGGTCGAGCAGCCCGGCGCCGGCGGCGGGAACCGCCAGCAGCGCCGCAGCGACAGTCGCAAGCATGAGTTTGAGCCGCATGTACCCGATCTCCTCGAAATCCGCAGTGGAGGAACAGTCGACTTACTCTCTTCATCGGATCCCGAGCGGCAATCACCCCGAAGGGGTACGGCGTTCCCTCGTTCGAGGGTTATCGCTCAACCTGCGTCAAGCACGGGACGAGGGATGCCGATCCGTCCCTGGTGACTGCGGCGTCCCCGACGGCCGAGCTGCGTCCCGACAAGACGCGCCGGCTTCCCACCAGCGGCCTTCCCGTCTTCGACGCGCTCGCGTTCGTCGCCGTCGCGCTCGCCGCGTTCGCGCTCCCCGCGTCGCGCCCGCTCTCCGCCGACGCGCTCGTCGTGAGCATCCTCTGCTACGCGCTCGCGTCCCGCGTGCAGTTCGAGTTCGGCCCCGGCTGGGCCGTGCCGACGCAGGGCGTCTTCGTCCCGATGTGGTTCCTCCTGCCGCCGCGCCTACTGCCGCTGGCGGTCGTGAGCGCGCTCGTCCTCGCCGCGGTGCCCGACATCGCGCGCGGCCGGATGCGGGCCGAGCAGATCGTCCTCCAGGTCGGCTCCTCGTGGCACGCGGTCGGCCCCGCGCTCGTCCTCTACGTCGCGAAGCCAGGCCCGCCGAGCTGGGCCGACGCGCCGGTCTACCTGCTCGCGCTCGCGACGCAGTTCGCCTTCGACTTCGGCAGCAGCATCGTGTACACCCGCGCCGCCCACGGGCTGTCGCCGAAGGCGACGGCGCGGGCGGTCGGCCCCGCCTACGCGGTCGACGCTCTGCTCGCGCCGCTCGGCCTGCTCGTCGCGTTCCCCGCGTACCACCACCCGTTCGCACTGCTGCTCGTGTTGCCGGTGCTCGTCATGTTCTCGACGTTCGCGAAGGAGCGGCAGCTGCGGCTCGACAACGCGCTCGAGCTGTCGACCGCGTACCGCGGGACCGCGATGCTGCTCGGCGACGTCATCGAGGCCGACGACGCCTACACCGGAAGCCACAGTCGCCACGTCGTCGACCTCGTGCTCGCCGTCTCCGACCGGCTCGGGCTCGACGCCGCTCGGCGCAGGCGCGCCGAGTTCGCGGCGCTCCTGCACGACGTTGGCAAGGTCAAGATCCCACCCGAGATCATCAACAAGTCCGGGCCGCTCAGCGAGGACGAGTGGACCGTGATGAGGACACACACCATCCTCAGCGAGCAGATGCTCGAGCAGATCGGCGGCCTGCTCGGCGAGGTCGGCCGGATCGTCCGGTCGTGCCACGAGCGCTGGGACGGCGCGGGCTATCCGGACGCGCTCGCCGGCGAGGCGATCCCCCTCGAGGCGCGCATCGTCTGCGCCTGCGACGCGTGGAGCGCGATGCGCACCGACAGGACGTATCGCCGCGCGCTGACGCAGGACGCGGCGATCGCCGAGCTGCAGGCCTGCGCGGGCACGCACTTCGACCCCGACGTGGTCGACGCGTTGCCGGCAACCGTCTAGCGGGAAACCACGGACGCCGCACGTTCGGCGGCTCCGCCATGCTGTCGCAATGCCGACGAGCCTCGAGATCGCACAGAGCGCCACGCTGCGTCCGATCGCGGAGATCGCCGACGCCGCGGGCATCGAGGAGCCGGAGCTCGAGCTGTTCGGCCGCCACAAGGCGAAGGTCTCGCACGACGTCCTCGACCGGCTCGCCGCGGCGCCCGACGGCAAGCTGATCGCCGTGACGGCGATCACGCCGACGCCGAAGGGCGAGGGGAAGACGACGACCGCGGTCGCCCTCGCACAAGGTCTCGGCCTGATCGGCGAGCGGCCGATGCTCTGTCTCCGCGAGCCCTCGCTCGGCCCCGTGTTCGGGATCAAGGGCGGCGCCGCGGGCGGCGGCTATGCGCAGGTCGTGCCGATGGAGGAGATCAACCTCCACTTCACCGGTGACCTGCACGCGATCACCGCCGCGAACAACCTCCTCGCCGCGCTGCTCGAGGCGCACCTCCTG
>JBEQUF010000389.1:0-14158 GCA_040349295.1 Actinomycetota bacterium
CATCCTCGCCGCCGCGCTGATCGCGCTGCGCGCGACGAACACGCGCGGCGAGGCGGACGCGGCGCGGATCGACGCGGAGGCGGAGGCTTCGCTCGCAGCCTGATGGACGCTACGGTCGCGCTGCAGGCGGTGCGAGCGCGACCGTGGCGCCCAGGTCTCTAGGTCGGCAGACCGATGACGAAGGTCGAGCCGCGCTTCGGCACGGAGTCACAGGTGAGGGTGCCTCCGTGCTTCGCGACGGCGGCGCGGGCGAGGGTGAGGCCGAGACCGGTGCCGCCTCCGACGTCGTGGGTCGTGAAGAAGGGGTCGAACGCATGCTGCTCGACGTCCTGGTCCATGCCGCAACCGTTGTCGGTGACCTCGATTCGCACGGTCGGGGGAACGTGCCGCGAGGCTATCTCGAGCCTGCCGTCCTTCCTGCCCGTCTCGGCGATCGCGGCGACGGCGTTGTTGATGAGAGCGAGGATTGCCTGCCGCAGCTCGGCAGCATTTGCAGACACCGTGGGGAGATCCGACGCGAAGCTCGTCTCGAGCGCGGCGACGGAAGCGATCTCGGCGCGGGCGATCGTCAGGGTGGTCGCCAGCTCCCGGTTGATGTCGACCTGCTCGAGCGCTCCGGGTGAGTCGTGGGCGAATGCCTCCAACGCGTTGACGAGCTCGCTGACGCGTGCGATCCCGGACGCCGCTCGTGTGAACGCGACAGGCGCGCGCTCACGCACATAGTCGATGTCGTGCTCGTCGTCGGAGGCCGCGAGCTGCTCGCGCAACGCCTCGTCGCCGACCTGCGCGAGCAGCTGCCGTTGCTCGTCGAAGGCAAGGAGCAGCTCGTCGAAGGCGTCGCGGACGAAGGTGAGGCTGTCGCCTGCGAATTGCAGCGGCGTGTTCATCTCGTGCGCGACGCCGGCCGCGAGGCGACCGAGCGAGTTCAGCCGCTCTCGGTTCTGCAGCTCCGCCTGCAGCCGCTCGACCTCGCGCGCCGCGATTCGCTGATCCGTCATGTCGAACAAGACTCCGTCGAGCCAGCGAGGCACACCGTTCCGGTCGCAGACGGATCGAACGTGATCGGCGACATAGCGTCGATCGCCGGCCGCGTCGACGAGCCAGTACCCGATGATGTCGCCGGTCGGCGCTTCATCGAACAGCCGTGTCCGCGCCTCCAGCACGCGGTCGTGGTCGCGCGGACAGGTCAGGGCGAAGAACCGATCCGCCCCCTCCGCTCCGGAGAGCTCCTGCGCAGCGAACCCGGTCACGATCTCGATCGCGTCGCTCACGAAGACCATCCTCCACGGCTCCGCCCGCTCGATTCGGTAGACGACGCCGGGCACACACGCGACGAGGGCGGACAGCCGGTCGACCTGCTCTCCGAGCGACTCCTCGACGGGCACGCTCCCGCCGCCCAGGACAAGCCTGTCCACGCTCATCCGCCCTGTCATCGGCGCGGCCCGAGGTCGGTTGACCCACGGGCGAGCTCATCGTGGGCGGTCGATGCGGCCGGCGCGACCGTCTCCCGGACGCCGCGCGCGGTTCGCGGCGATCGGCCGCTCGACAAGGAGACGGTCCCGGCTCTCTCCGCCCCGCCGGCGTGGTATCTCCACACGCGTGGGTGCGGAGCTGATCGGACGGCGAACCGAGTCGGGAGCCGTGTCCGCGTTCGTGCGGGACGCGACGGCCGGCGCGGTGCTGCTGCTGCGGGGCGAGGCCGGAATCGGCAAGTCGACGCTCTGGCGGGCTGGTGTGGCAGACGCGGCCTCGGCGCGGAGAGTGCTGCGGGCGGATGCGGCGGCCGCGGAAACCGCACTTCGCTACGCGGTGCTCGCCGACCTGCTGCGCGCGACGCCGCTCGACCCGCTCCCTCCGCTGCAGCGCGACGCGCTCGCCGCAGTTCTCGCGGGCGGTGACGCGGATCCGCGAGCCGTTGCCGCCGGCACGCGAGCGCTGCTCGCGGCGCTCGCGCAAGAGGGACCGGTGCTCGTCTCGATCGACGACGCGCACTGGACGGATGCACCGTCGGCTGCCGCGCTCGGCTTCGCGCTGCGGCGGCTGGACGACGAGAACGTGGCCGTGCTGCTCGCCGCGCGCAGCGACGCCGAGCTGCCGCTGCCGCTTGTTCCGGAACGAACGACGACGATCGAGGTCACGCCGCTCTCGCGCGGCGCGCTCCACCACCTGATCAACGAGCGCACCGGCCAGTCGTGGCCGCGGCCGTTCGCACACCGCGTGCACGCACTGAGCGGCGGCAACCCGTTCTATGCCCTCGAGATCGCCGGCCGCGCGCGCGACGGCGTGCCGGCGCTCCCCGACTCACTGCTCTCGCTCGTCGACGACCGTTTCGCCGCGCTCTCCGGCGAGTGCCTGGCCGCGCTGCGCGTCGTCGCGCTCGCCGAGAGCCCGACCTGGAAGCTCGTGGACACGGTCGTGTCCGGCGGCGCCGCTGCCCTCGACGATGCTGTCGCGTGCGGCCTCGTCGTCGAGACGGCGAGCCGGCTCCGCTTCACGCACCCGCTGTACGCCGAAGGCGTCGTTGCGTCGTCGTCGCCGAGCGCGCTCCGCGCGGTCCACAGCCGTCTCGCCCAGCTTGCGCCGGCGTCCGAGGTCGCAGCGCGACACGCGGCGCTCGCCGCGACCGGCCCCGACGAAGCGACGGCCGCTCGTCTCGAGCAAGCTGCGCGCGACGTCTTCGCGCGCGAGAACGCGCCGCTCGCCGCCGAGCTCGCCGGACACGCGCTCGCGCTGTCGGACGGCCCGCCTGTGCCGGAGCGCGTCATGCTCGCTGCGGAGACGTCGCTCGTCGCCGGCGATCTCGCCCGAGCGCGGACGCTGCTGCTGGAGGCGCTCGACGTCGTGCCGCCCGGCGACCGGCGCGCGCGCGTGCTGATCCTGCTGAGCGACGCCGTCGAGGAAGGCACCGACATGCTCGAGCGCTACTGCGAGGCCGCGGTCGCCGAGGCGGCCGATCCCGCGCTCCGCGCGGACGCGCTCTCCGCGCTCGCCGGGATCTGCGCGCTCGGACGCGTCCACGACCTCCCGCGGCAGCGCAGCCGCGTCGACGAGGCGCACGCGCTCTGCCCGACCAGCAGCGTGGTCGAGACGAACGGACTCTGGGTGAAGGCACTCGGCGGAGACGCAGTCCCGCCGGAACCGACAGGTGACGACACGCCGTTTCTGCTCTCGCCGAGACGCGCACGCGGCCTCGCGCTGCTCTGGGACGGGCGCCTCGACGAGGCGCGCGCCGTGTTCGCAGCGGGCGTCGAGGAGTCGCTCGCCGCCGGCGAGGATGAGTCGCTCACCGCCGCGCTGCTGCAGCAGGCGGAGCTCGAGTCGCGGGCCGGCTGGGTGGAGCGCGCACGCCGCGTCGCAGCCGACGCCGCCCTCGGTGCCCCGAACGATTCACAGGGTCGATCGCTCGCGCTGCGGATCCGCGCGGCCGCATCGTTGCCGGCAGCCGATCCGGCCGAGACGTGCCGCCTCGCACAGGAGGCGGCGGCGATCGCCGCGCAAGGTCGGTTCACGTGGCAGGAGCTCGAGGCGCGCCGCATCGCGGGCGCCGCAGCCCTGCTCGGCGGCGACGTCGAGACGGCGCTGCGGGAGCTCGGCCGGGTCCGCGAGCATCTGCGCGAGAACGGAATCGCAAACCCGGGCGCATTTCCGGTCGCCGGCGACCTCGCAGAGACGCTCGTCCACGCCGGACGCCCCGACGAGGCCGATGCGCTCGCCGAGGAGCTCGCCGCGAGCGGCAACACGTGGGCCACGGTGGTCGCCACACGTGTCCACGGATTCCTCTCCGGTGACGACGAGCAGCTCGAGGAGTCCGCCGAGCGTGCACGTGCGCTCGGCCTGCGGCTCGATGAAGGACGCGCGCTGCTGCTGCTCGGCGTGGCACGACGGCGGTCGAAGCGGCGCGGCGCGGCGCGCGAGGCGTTCGCTCGAGCGGAGCGCGTGTTCGCCGAGCTCGGCGCGTCGCAGTACACGGCGCTCGTGCGGCGCGAGGCGGCACGTCTCGGCGGCCGCACTGCCGGCGGCCGCGAGCTCTCGGCGACCGAGCGGCGCGTGGCCGAGCTCGTGGCCGCCGGCTACAGCAACCGCGAGGTCGCCGCCGCGGTCTCGCTCTCGGTGCGCGGCGTCGAGGCGAGCCTGTCGCGCATCTACACGAAGCTCGGCATCCGGTCGCGAACGCAGCTGGCGGCAAAGTATGTGGATCTCCACATTTCGCCGGAGCCGCCGGCCTCGTAGCGTCACCGGGCGTGGAGTTCCTCGCCGAGTCGTACCTCGACATCCCGAGCGCACAGGCGGCCGCACGTCTCGCCGCCGCGGCCGAGCGCGTGGCGATCCGCCACCTCCGGACGATTGCCGTGCCGGGCGACGAGACGCTGCTCGCCGTCTTCGACGCGCCGTCACCGGAAGCGGTTCGACACGCGTACGAGGTCGCGGGATTGAGCTGCGACCGCATCAGCCGGGCGGAGAGCGCGTGAAGCGGCTCCTCGCCGTCGTGGCGTTCCTCGCAGCACTCGCACTCGCGCCGAGCGCGTTCGCCGACACGCCCCTCTACAAGCTGTACGACCTCGGGCCCGGCGTGAGCATCGCGCGCATCAGCCCCAACGGAACGCAGGTCGCCTACACCGCCGGCAGCGACTCCTATCTCTGGAACAACGGCACGCCGATCGATCTCGGCAGCTTCCAGGCGTTCGGCGTCGACGACGCCGGCGACGTCGTCGGCACGCAGACCGTGAACGGCTCGTCGGTCGCGGTCGAGTGGTCGAACAACGTCCTGCAGCCGCTCCCGTCGATTGCAGGCTCGACCGAAACGACCGCCGCCGGCATCAACGACACCGGCCAGGTCGCCGGCATGGCCGAGATCGCCGGTGGCTGGCATCCCGTGCGCTGGGAGCCCGACGGCGGCGGCGGCGCCGACCTCCTCGACACCCTCGCGTGCGACCCCGGCTACTGGGGAAGCGGCTCCGTGCACGGCATCACCGAGTCCGGTCTCGTCTACGGCCAGGAGGCGATCCCACCGCTCGGGGACACGTGCTTCGACGGCTACAACGATCCAGCCGTGACGTGGGTGGGCGGCGGCAGCGTCACCCAGCTGACCGGTACGGATTCGGGTGTCGCGGTCGGCGCTCGACCGGACGGGACGATCTATCTCTACGAGTCGGGCAACAACTCGTTCAGCTCGTTCGGCGGTGCGCTCACCGCGCTGACCGGGCTGGACTCGGCGGGCGCACAGGTCGTCGGCGGCGACGACGCAGGCGACGCGATCGGGGTCACAGGCACCGGCGGCGTGATCCAGCTCGCCGACGGCAGGGAGGCAACGCTCGCGTCCGTCAGCACCTACGGAAACGACTTCCGCTATCCGATGCAGGTCGGCTCGAACGGCGACGTCGTCGGCTACGGCACGAGCCTGACCACGAACAACCACGCCGAAGGCTTCCTGCTGCACCGCGTCACGAGCCTCGGCTTCTCGATCACCTCCGAGCAGCCGAGCTACACGATTCCCGGAGCCGGATACGCGACGATCGTCTACGACGTCCACGTCGCGAACCACGGCCCGGATGCCGCCACGGCGACATCGGTGACGTTCGCCGACAACCCGACGAGCGTCTTCTCGTACGTCGGCTCGACGGCGTCGTGCAGCGGCAGCGCGCTGCAGCTCACGTGCAGCCTCGGCACGCTCGCGGCCGGCGCCTCGACCGACTTCACGATCACCGTGCGGGCGGTCGCCGCTGGGCATACCGGAACGTTCGGATTCGCCGCGACCGCCTATCTCCAGGCGACGACAGCGGATGCAGGCACGGTGAGCGACCGCGAATCCTCGAGCCCGACCCTGACGGTCGCTTCCGACACGACGCCGCCGACGATCACGTTCGTCGGCCCTCTGCCGACGGGCTGGCAAGACACGCCGGTGACGCTCACGTGGACGTGCGCGGACGCCGGCAGCGGCCCCACCTCGCCGAGCGTCCAGCAGGTCATCTCGTCGGAGGGGACGAACGAGCAGGCGACCGGGACGTGCACCGACGGCGCGGGCAACACCGCGAGCGACACGGAAGGCGGTGTCGACATCGACCTGACGCCGCCAAGCGTGACGGCGACGCCGAGCCGCCAGCCGGACCACGGCGGCTGGTACACGTCGCCGTTCAGCGTGACGTGGTCGGGCTCGGATGCCCTCTCCGGGCTCGCAGGCTGCGCTGCGCCGACGACCGTCACCGCCGACGCCGCGAACGGCAGCGTCTCGGGGGACTGCACGGACATCGCCGGGAACATCGGCACCGGCGAATTCGACTACGCGCTCGACCAGACCCCGCCGACGCTCACCGTCGGCGACGAGACGCTCGCCGCCGGCGACGCGACGCTCACCACCTACTCGAGCCTGACGGCCTCCGACGACCAGTCGACGCCCGACGTCGCATGCACACCGAGCCTGCCGCACACGTTCGCGACCGGCACGACGCAGGTGTCGTGCACCGCCACCGATGCCGCCGGCAACGACACGACGCGCACATTCACGGTCGTCGTCGAGGCGCCGTCCGCGACGCCGCCGCCACCGAGCGCGCCGCCGTCCACGGCCACCACGACGACGACCGTGACCACCACCACAACCACCCCCACGACCACGACGAGTGCGCCCGGAACGGAGAGCGTCGCACCCGACGAGCCCGGCGAACTCTCGACCCAGCAGGTGACCGTGAAGTGGCCGGCGGGCGCGATAGGCGAGAGCGCGGAGATTGCCGTGCAGAAGCCGGCGGTCGCGACCGCCCCGTCGCTCACCGCGCCGACGGGCGTCGTCGAGGTCACCGTGACCGCGGCCGACGGGTCGGAGCTGCACGAGTTCCCGCTGCCGCTCGAGGTCGACTTCGCCGACGCGCCTGTCGGCTTCGCGCCCTCGACCTCGACCGACGGCATGCATTGGCGTGCGATCCCGGAGCTCGCGGCCCTCCCGCTCCCCGCCTCCCAGCCCGACGGCTATGTCCGCGACGGCGCGACGGTCCGTGTCTTCACGCATCACCTGTCGCTGTTCGGTCTCGCCGCGGTCGTTGCGCCGACCGTCTCCGGCACCGCCCGTCTGCACAAGCGCGTGCTCGAGATCCGGATCACCGTCCGGCGTCCGGCACACGTGACCATCCTCCTCGAGCGCAACGGCCACACCGTCCACTCGTGGCTGCGCGACGTGAGCGGTACCCGCACCGTCGCGCTCCGCGTCAGCGGCTCGACGGCAGGGCGACTGCGCGTGCGGCTGCACGCGCGTGCCGCAGGGTTGTTCAGCACGGCGACGCTCACCGTGCACACGTAGCGCGAGGCCCGGGCCGACTCGCGCCGCCGGCTCCGACGCACACGGGGGCCGACGGGCTAGTCGCCGCCGGTCGGCGGCCCGGTCGCTCGTTCGAACGTGTCTGCGATCTCTCGCGCGTAGTGGTCGACGTCGAGGCTCGGGTCGCGCGCGAGCCGGCGGGCGACGGAGTCGATCGCAGCCCGGATCGCCATCGCCATCACCCGGGGATCGAAGTCGGCGCCGAGGTCTCCGGCCGATTGGAAGCGGGCGAGGTGCTGCTCGAGGACCTGGGCGGCAGCGTCGATGTCCGCGTCGCCGTAGAACCGCTCCTCGCCTTCGCCGCCGATGCCGTTCCGTCTGATCTCGACGATCGCGACCATGTACTCGGGGTGCTCCCGCATGAAGCCGAGGTTCGACTCGATGTAGGCGCGCAGGAATCCCGTGCCGGTCGAGGCCTCGGCCAGGATGCGCGGGGTCATATAGGCCTTCCCCTGCTCGATGACCTCGGCGACGACCTGCCTGACCAGGTCCTCCTTGCCGGCGAAGTGGTAGCTGATCAGCCCCTTGCTGATGCCCAGCCGCTCGCCGATGCGGGCGAGCGAGGCGCGGGCGTAGCCGACCTCGGCGATCGTGTCGATCGCCGCCGCGACGATCTGTGCACGGCGGGCCGCCTCGACGAAAGTCGGCTCCTTCCGCGCGGCGGCGGCTCTTGGCGTCACGCTCGGAAGCGTACCCGGATTGACCGAGTGTACGAGAATTAGAACGGCGGGCCAGTGACTCGTGTATCGTCGTTCCGGTGCGCCTGAGGGGTCAGGAGTCCGAGCTCGGTCGCGCCGATCGACAGGCGGCCGGCGCAGCGCTCGTCGTCGACGAGCTGAGCAAGCAGTTCGGCGAGCGCGTCGCTGTCTCGGAGGTCTCGTTCAGCCTGCAGGCGGGTGAGGTGTTCGGCTTTCTCGGCCCCAACGGCGCAGGCAAGACGACAACCGTGCGCATGCTGGCCACATTGATCGAGCCGACGTCCGGGTCCGCGGTCGTGGCGGGGATTCCCTTGCTGCCGGAGAACGGGGTCGAGATCCGGCAGCGGATCTCCGTCATGCCGGAGAACCCCGGCCTCTACCTGCGCCTGACCGTGGCCGAGAACCTGCGCTTCTTCGCCGGCCTCTACGGACTCCGCTCTCCGGACCGCCGGATCGCGCACGCGCTGGAGGCGGTCAACCTGGGCAGTCGCGCCGACGACCGATGCGGCAGCCTCTCGAAGGGGTTGCGTCAGCGGGTCGGACTCGCACGCGCGCTTCTCAACGACCCGCAGCTCGTCTTTCTCGACGAGCCGACCTCCGGGCTCGATCCGGTCGCAACCCACGAGGTGCACGAGCTGATCGAGGGTCTGCGCGAGCGAGGCGTGACCGTCTTCCTGACCACGCACCGGCTCGCCGAGGCGGAGCAGCTCTGTGACCAGGTTGCGATCCTCGACACGACGCTGCGCACGATCGGCCGCCCGCAGGATCTCCGCAAACAGCTCTTCACGGCGAGCCTGGTGGTTGCAACCGGACAGCCGCTCGCCGATCCCGAGCAGCTGTTCGCGTCCGTCACAGGCGTCCAGGGCTGGCGCGGCGACGGCGGACGACGCTACACCGTCACCGTCTCGGATCCCGCGGCGGTCGCGCCGGAGCTGACGCGCGCCTTGGTGGCGGCCGGTGCTGACGTCGTCTCGATCGGCGAGGCACACCACTCGCTCGAGGACGTGTACCTCCAGCTCGTCGACGAAGACGAGGCCGCCCGCCGATGAACCGCACCCGCATCGCCGCCGTGATCGGCAAGGAGCTCCGCGAGTTCCGCCGCAACCGCTTCCTCATCGGCAGCATGACGGCCTACCCGCTGCTCTTCACGGCCCTGCCGATCGCCACCTTCTTCGCCAAGCAGCCCTCGGTCGCGAGCGCCGGCCTGAGCAAGCACATCGGCCTCTCGCTGCTCTACATGCTGCTCGTCCCCGTGGTCCTGCCGGCGACGATCGCCGGCTACGCGATCGTCGGCGAACGCGAAGCAGGAACCCTCGAGCCGTGCCTCACCACCCCGGTCAAGCCGACCGAGATCCTGCTCGGCAAGGCAACGGCGATCGTCATGCCTGCCCTCGCGCTCGCCTACGCCGTCTACGGCATCTTCCTGCTCGCCGTCGAGCTGTTCGCCCATCCCTTCGTCGCGACCGCCGTGTTTCACAGCAACCAGGTGCTCGCCCAGCCGATCTTCATTCCCCTGCTTTCCGGCTGGTCGATCTTGGTCGGAATCGCCATCTCGGCCCGCGTCGGCGACGTCCGTGTCGCCCAGCAGCTCGCGATCCTCGGCGGCATCCCGCCGATGGTCGTGATCTCGCTGATGGGGTTCGGCGTCATCAATCCGAGCCTCACCGTCGCCGCCGCCCTCGCTGCTGCGCTGCTTGCCGTCGACCTCGCCGGCTGGCGGTTCGTCGCCGCCCTCTTCAACCGCGAACGCCTGATCACCGGCGCCACCGCCAAGCGCCCGACAACCCGCAGCATCACCATCCAGCGCTGAAAGGAGGCACACGGTGCCCGCGACGATCAGACTGACACGAGAAGGAGTCGGCATCGAGCTCCGCCGCGGCACCTTCGAGGTGATCGTCGACTCCCATGTCGCCGGATCGATCGAGCCGCACGAGACGATCGAGATCCCGACCGATCCCGGACAGCACACGGTCCAGCTCCGGTCGGGCCGCTATTCGAGCCAACCCGACACGTTTCAGGCCGACGACGGCGAGGTCGTCGCCTTCCGCTGCCACGGCGCAATGGTCTGGCCGCGATACGTCGCGTCGATCGTCAAACCAGACCTCGCCATCTCCCTGAAACGTGGATGAACCGCTCTCGAGCGGCCAAGAGAAAGGAGTGTCGATTTGTCGGCAACGATCAAGCTGACGCGACGGTCGATCGGCGTCGAGGTCCGCCGCGGCACCTTCGACGTCTTCCTCGACGGCAAGCAGGTCGCATCGCTCGAGATGAACGACACGATCGAGATGCACGTCGAGCCCGGACGTCACACCCTGCAGCTCCGCAGCGGCAGAAACTCGAGCCGCATCCGGACGATCGACGCCGCCGACGGCGACGTCGTCGCATTCCGGTGCAGCGGCAAGAGCATCCTGCCGATCTTCCTCGCGTCGTTCCTCGTCCCGAGCCTCGCGATCTCGCTGCACCGCGAGGCGTAGGCCCGAGCTCACTGCCGGTAGAGGCGCTTCCTCCGAACGTGGTCGATCGCGACAGCGCAGATGAGGATCGAGCCGATGATGATCGTGTTGTACTGCGGCGGGATGCTCGCGACGATCAGCGCGTTGTCGATCTCGGAGAGCAGGATCGCGCCGACTGCCACGCCGGTGATCGTCCCGAGCCCGCCGAAGAGGCTGACGCCGCCGATCAGCACGGCAGTGACGACGTTGAGCGTCGTGGTCGGGCCGCCGGCCTCGACCTGACCGCTGCCGACCTGCGCCGCGTAGATGACGCCGGCGAGCGCAGCCGTCCCGCCGCCCAGGATGTAGAGGGCGAAGTCGAGCCTGCCGACGCGGAGCCCGTTGCCGATCGCCGCTTGCCGGTTCCCGCCGAGCGCGCGGACGTTGATGCCGAAGCGCGTCTTCTCGAGTGCGAACCAGAAGGCGGCTCCGACCGCGATCGCGTACCAGACGACATAGGGAACACCGACCAGCTCGCCCTGCCCGAGCTTCTGGAAGCTCGATGGCAACGGGACGATGTCGTTGCCGCCCGTGATCGTCGTGGAGATGCCCGTTCCGACGAAGAACGTGCCAAGCGTCGCGATGATCGGCGGCACGTGGAGGTAGACGATGACGCAGTTGTTGACGATCCCGGCGAGCGCGCCGACGCCGACGCCGATCAGCACCGCGAGCGGCCATGCCACGCCGTGCACGAGCATCCACCCGCAGACGAGCCCGCCGAGCGTGAAGACGACGCCGACGGAGAAGTCGAGCCCGCCGCCGATCGTGATCAGCGAGGCGCCGCAGGCCATGACGAAGTAGATGACGCTGGCGCTCGCGATCGCAGTGATGTTCGCCCTCGACGAGAACGACGAGTTGCGGACGGTCGTCAGGACGCCGATGACGACGATCACGAAGATCAGCGTCGTCTCCTGGCGCAGGAGCACGGTCGTCAAGGTCGATCCGCGCCGGCGCTCCGCCTCTTGGTCGGGGCGCCCGTCGTCCTTCGTCGCGATTGCAGCGTCGCTCATCACGCCGCGCCGTCGCGTCCGATCGTGCCCGTGATCATGCCGACGATCTCGTCCCGCGTCGTCTTCGCCGTCTCGCGCGTCCCGACGCTGTAGCCCAGCCGCATGACCGTAATCCGGTCGGCGTAGTTGAAGACGAACTCGAGGTCGTGGCTGATGCAGATGATCGCCTTCCCTCGCGCTCGCAGCTCCTGCAGGATGCCGCCGACGCGCGCCGTCTCCCGCACACCGAGCGCGGCGGTCGGCTCGTCGAGCAGCATGATCCCCGTGTCGAGCCGGAGCGCACGGGCGACGGCGACGATCTGACGCTCGCCGCCCGAGAGCAGACCGACCTCCGTCTTCACGGAGGCGACGCGGATCTTCAGGTCGTCGAAGACGCGACTCGCCTCCCGCTCCATCCGCCTGCGGTCGAGCAGGAGCCAGCCTCGGCGCGGGAGATTCCCGAGCGCCATGTTCGTCGCCACGTCGAGGCATTCGACGAGCGCGAGGTCCTGGTACACGACCGCGATCCCGTGGCCGAGCGCGTCTGCGGCGCTGTGGAGCGTCACGCTCTCCCCGTTGACGACGAGCTCGCCCGCGTCGCTCCGGTAGATCCCGCACATGATCTTGAGCGCCGTGGACTTCCCGGCGCCGTTGTCGCCGACGATGGCATGCAGCTCGCCGGGATAGGCGGCGAGATCCACATGATTCAACGCGTGCACGCGCCCGAAGGCCTTCGCCAGCCCTCGAAGCTCGAGCGCCGGCGCCCCCTCCTCGGGGGCGCCGGCGCCTGCATCGGCGGCGGAGATCAGTTCCAACCGGCTTACTGCCAACCCTTCTTCAAGTAGAGCTTGTAGTCGCTCGAACCGACCATCTTCAGACCGACGTTGATCTGCGCCGGCACCTTCTTGCCCTCGCTCACGGTCTCGACCGCGTCGATGATCTTCTTGACCGCGCCGCAGCCGTCCTGCACGAGGAACTTGTAGATGGTGTGATCCGCGAGACCCGCGATGCCGCCGTTGGCCGCACCGTTGCCGACGAACACGACCTTGCCGACGAGATGCTTCGCCTTGATCGCGGCCGTCGCGCCGGCAGTCGCCGTGCCCATGTGCGACGCGATGACGTTGATCTCGGGATGCGCGGTGAGGAGCGCGTTCGCCTGCGCCAGCGCCTTGCTCGTGTCGTCGCCGGTGTAGACGGTGGCGACCACCTTCACGTTCTTGCTCTTCTTCGCCGCGGCCTTGAAGCCGTTCTGCCAGCCGAGCGTCGCCGCGCCGGTCGGACCCTGCGCCATCAGTCCGACGATCTGCTGGCCGGGCCGCTTGGCGATCGCCTGCTCGAAGACCTGGCCCTCCTGCGTGAAGTCGGCACCCACGTTGACGTCGCTGCCGGTCGCAGCCGACGCGGGAGCGCCGTAGAGCGTGCCGACGACGATGCCCGCCTTGCGTGCCTGCGACAGCACGGGCGCGAACCCGTCGGTGGCCGGGAAGGTGATGATCGCGCCGACCTTGTTCGCGATCCCCTGCTGCACCTGCTGGATCATGGCCGTCGGGTCGAGCGCGTTCCCTGCAGGCCCTGTCTCGGTGTACGGAATCCCGACCTGCTTCGCCCGTGCGCGCATGCACTGGCCGCCGGCCTTCCACGCCGGATAGTTGGGCAGGGGGTTGACAAACAGGATCGAGCTCAGCTTGGCGTGTCGCGCCGGCGACGCACCCGCAGGCGCCGCGACGACGGTGCAGGCGATGAACGCGAACGCGACCACGACCCACAGGGACGTACGCCTACCTGGACCCATGATGCCTCCTTTGAGTGGATTCACCTGCGCGTCGTGTCCGCCGCGCGGAGGTGTGGCCCGATCGAGGAGTGAGGCAGTGATTCGATGGTATCGGTACCACGGTGGCGCGGAGCCTACTCCGGTATGACGGCGTGTGTCAAGGCCTCGGATCCAGGCTGAATCGCGGTTTTTGGGCAGTGCGGTCTGGAGTTGTGCGACGACGCTTGGTAGCGATACCATCGCCATGTGCGCCCTGAGGTCAACCGGCGAGCCACCATCCGCGACGTCGCTGCGCATGCCGGCGTGTCACCGATGACCGTGTCGCGCGTGATCAACGACGACGGGCGCGTGCGCTGGGAGACGCGGCGGCGCGTCCAGGAGTCGATCGCGTCGCTCGGGTACGTCCCGAACCAGATCGCGCGCGGGCTGAGTCGCCGAAAGACCGGCGCGCTCGGCGTCATCGTGCCCGACCTCGCGAACCCGTTCTTCACGCTCGTGCTCCGTGGCATCGAGGACGTGGCCTGGCGTTCGGGACACCACGTCATCCTCTGCAACACGCAGGCGGATCTCGAGCGCGAGCGCGGCTACATCGAGGACATGCTGTCGTTCCAGGTCGAGGGCATCCTCATCGCACCCGTGGGAGACAGCTCGCGTCCGCACCTGCGGCTCCTCTCCCGCGCCAAGGTCCCGTTCGTCCTCATCGACCGGTCGATCCGCGGATTCGGCGGCGATCTCGTCCAGGGCGACAGCATCGGCGGCGCACGACAGCTCGTCGAGCATCTGATCCAGGCCGGCCACACGCGCATCGGGATGGTGACGGAGAGCGCCGAGGTGTCCACCGCCCGCGACCGCGTCCTCGGCTACCGGCAGGCGCTCGAAGCAGCCGGCCTCGAGTTCACCGAAGA